>NZ_FXUI01000063.1:0-1022 GCF_900182875.1 Novosphingobium panipatense | reverse complement strand
ACGGTCACGTCCTCGGCGGTGTAGAGCGGTTTCACCGCGATGCCCTCGGGCGTGTTCCAGGTCAGGTCCTTGCCCTTGACCTCCTTCGCCGCCGCGGCCTGCCAGTCGTTGATGTCAGCCATGTTTGATGCCCGGAATTAAGTTCATGAAAATGGCTGACATCGCCTGCTTCAGCCTACCAGTTCGATGATGTCCTTGCCGAACAGTGCTTCGTCCGACGGGATCACCTTGTGCTGTGCGAGCGGCTTCGACACCCAGGTCTCGTTGATGAGATCGCGCCAGGTGACGTTGTTGTTCGTGCCGTTGCCGCCCCATGATCCGCAGCCGAGCGAAAAAGTCTGGCGCATACCGTTCCACACGTTGCCCGAGTTGGAGGCCGACTGCGGCTGATTCACCATGACGCGGCTGGTCTTGGTGCCCATCGCCAGCTTCGTGATGTTCTCGTCGCTCTGCGAGTAGATGCCGCAGGAGTGGCCCTGCCCCTGATAGCTCTGGATGGCGTTGGTAAGGCGGATCGCCTCGTCGATGTCCTTCGCGCGATAGAGCGCCATGGTGACAGTCATCTTCTCGCCCGAAAACTTGTGGTCCGGGCCATGGCCGGTTTCGGGCACGATGAAGAACGCGGTATCTTCGGGGATTGCAAACCCGGCGTAGTCGGCAATGAACTGCGGGGACTGCGCCACGACCTTGGCGTTGATGTGCTCGCCATCCTCCCAGATCGCTTTCTCGAGCTTGGCCTTGTTTTCGCCCTCGATGATGAAGCCGCCCTTGGCCTTCAGCTTCTCGAGCATCGTGTCATAAATCGCATCAAGCAGGATCACCGCGTTGTCCGACGAGCACGAAGCGGCGTAGTCCAGCGTCTTCGACAGCAGGATCTTGGCTGCGGCATCATCGAGGTCAGCGGTGTCGTCCACGGTGACCACCGCATTGCCCACACCCACGCCAAGCGCCGGGGTGCCCGACGAGTAGGCCGCCTTCACCATCGGCGTGCCGCCCGTCGCCAGAATGCGGTCGCACTGCTT
>NZ_FXUI01000062.1:0-1037 GCF_900182875.1 Novosphingobium panipatense | reverse complement strand
GCCTGGATGTCCTCGGACAAGTCGATGACCCGCTCACGGTAGCGTTGTTCCTCGCGAGCGGGCAGTCGATACGACCAGCCCGCCTCAATCAGCATGGTTCGTGCCTGCGCGTTGCCCGCGCGGGTGATCCGGCCCCGTTTGGTCCGAGCGCCGCTGGAGTGCTCGGACGGCACCAAGCCGACATACGCCATCAGTTGCTTGGGATTGTCGAAGCGGGTGAGATCGCCTACTTCAGCGACCAGCGTCGCAGCGCTGACCAGCCTGATACCGCGCAGGACCTGTAGATTGCGGACCAGCGGCGCAAAACACCATGCGTCCACCGCTTCAGTCAGCGCCGCTTCTAAGCGCCCAACCCGTGCCTGCGCCTCCAGCACCCGCTTCTGCATTTCCTCGAATGCCAGCTGTTGGTGGGGAAAATCGAACCGCTGCTCGGACAACCACCGCCAGTACATTTTCGTCCAGGCCGCCTTGCCGCCGAAACGACGATCATGACGCAACAGGAAGCTGCGCACTGTCTGCTTGGCTCCGATGGCATCATCTTGCGCGCTGCGTCGCGCGCGGATGAGATCGCGTACCGCCTCGTGCGCTTCGTCCGGTATCCAGATTGCGGTGAGTTCGCCAGCGCGTAGCAGCCGCGCCAGGGTCATCGCGTCACGCCGGTCCGTCTTTACATGGTCACCCGGGCGCCGCGGCATCATGGAGGGGGCGATGACGATGCAATTCTGTCCCAGCTTCGTCAGCAGCCGATGCAAGCCATACCCGCAGGGACCAGCTTCGTAGCAGACGTTCAACGTCACGCCCGGTCCAGTCAGCCGCTTGACCAGCTTCCTGATCGCATCGTCCTCGTTGGCGACCGTGCCGACGAAACGCACCTCGCCTCCGCGTTCCCCATCGGCAACCGCGACCGCAATGGTTTCCTTATGAACGTCCAGACCAACGTATTTCACCGTCTCCGTCATGACTCGTCTCCGCTGCTGACAAATCCATCATCAGCATCTCAGATTCGAGCCTCCGAGGCTCTGGCAGTCATGGGGTCT
>NZ_FXUI01000061.1:0-1090 GCF_900182875.1 Novosphingobium panipatense | reverse complement strand
CAGTTGACCGTATGCTCTGCCGACTGTCGGCTTGATCACTGCCGCTGTCGTTCAGTGACGTTCGGTAGGCGATCTTCGCCTCGATAGGGCAACCCTTGGCGATACAGATCGTGAGACGGGATAACCGTCTCATATGGGTGATCCTTGACTTCAGAGACAACTGGAGCGAGTCCACCTAAGAACCATACGAGACGGTCAGGGGCACCATGGGCAAAACATTGGGCTACGCGAGGATCAGTTCAGATCAGGGGCAGGATATCACCTCCCAGAAGGCGATGCTGGAATCGCTCGGCGCTGTGGTGGTGTTTGCCGATGTCGGCAATGGGTCGAAGCTGACGGGCCGCGACCAACTCGAAGCCGTCCTGCGCCTGCTCGAACCCGGCGACACCCTGTTGGCACTCCATCCCGATCGTCTCGCGCGCGACACGGGCGATCTGCTGACGATCGCCAAGCGCGTCATTGAGAAGAAGGCCGTGCTGCGGATCAATGACCCCGCCATCATCATGGACGGGTCCGACATCATGGCCGAGGTAATGCTCACCGTCTTCGGATTGGTGGGGATGCTGGAAAAGCACTTCATCCGCGCCAGACAACGCCGGGGCATCGAGGCCCGGAAGTTGAAGAATGACGGCGGCTACAAGGGTCGCCCCGCAACGATCTCCCCTGACGCTGTGCGCGATCTTCGTGCCGAGGGTCTGGGGGCCACCCAGATCGCCAAGCGTCTTGGGATCGGGCGTGCGTCGGTCTACCGGCTGCTCGCCGCCTGATCACAGAGTGCGCAGCCACTCGATCGCCTCATCGAACGACATCGCCTTCCCCGGCTGAGCCGCTGCCCGCTCGATCATCTCAACGAAGTCTCGGTCGAGCGGATCGCCCCGGCAGATCGGGCAGGAGCGTCCATCCCCATCGTCGCCGCAGCGGTCATGCTCGACCTGCTTGCCCATGCCATCGTGCCGTGGGTTCGAATCCCGCCCTGTCATTCGAACTGCTGCTCCACTTCAGTGCGACAATCTGCTATCAATGAACCTCGAAATAGCACGCGATATCAGCGGGTTTTATGGCGTTGAACGGCTTCCCACCCTCTCCGCCA
>NZ_FXUI01000060.1:0-1152 GCF_900182875.1 Novosphingobium panipatense | reverse complement strand
CTAGTGGATGGAATCTAACGCTTGGTGCCCGCGCTTGACGGCGGCGATGATTTTGTCGGGATCGGCGGCCCAGGTGAAGGGCTTGGGCTGCTGGTTGTGCTCGGCGAGGAAGCGGTTGATGGCGGCCTGGAGGTCGATGACGGAGTGGAAGACGCCGCGTTTCAGGCGCCGTTTCGACAGCTTGGCGAAGAAGCCCTCCACCGCGTTGAGCCATGAGCATGAGGTCGGGGTGAAGTGGAAGGTGAAGCGGCTGTGCCGGTCGAGCCAACGGCGCACCTTGGGGTGCTTATGGGGAGCATAGTTGTCGAGGATGACGTGCACGGCCTTGTTGGCGGGAACCTCGGCGTTGATGGCATTGAGAAAGCGGATGAACTCCTGATGGCGATGGCGCTGCATGTTCCTGCCGATGACGGTGCCGTCGAGCACGTTGAGGGCGGCAAACAGCGTGGTCGTGCCGTTGCGCTTGTAGTCATGCGTCATGGTGCCGAGTCTGCCCTTCTTCATCGGCAGGCCGGGCTGGGTGCGGTCGAGCGCCTGGATCTGGCTCTTCTCGTCGACCGACAGCACGATGGCGTGGGCCGGCGGATCGACATAGAGGCCGACGACGTCGCGCAGCTTGTCGACGAATTTCGGATCGTTGGAGAGCTTGAACTGCCGCCAGCGGTGGGGCGCGAGGCCATGTGCCTTCCAGATGCGCCGGACCGCGCTGGCGCTGATGCCGGCCGCCTTCGCCATCATGTCGGCCGTCCAGTGCGTCGTTTCGCCCGGCGGATCGGCAAGCGTCATTGCCACCACGTGCGCGGCGACATCGGGTCCGAGCGGCGGAATGCGCGACGGCCGCGTCTTGTCGCGCAGCAGCCCGTCGCAGCCTTCCGCGGCAAAGCGCTCCTGCCAGCGCCACACGCAGGTCTTCGACTTGCCGGTCCGGCGCATGATCTCGACGGTGCCGACGCCGTCGGCGGACAGAAGCACGATCTCGGCGCGCCAGACATGCTTCTGTGGGGCATTGCGGTCCCTAATCAGCGCCGTCAGACGGGCACGATCGGTCGGCGAAACGGTGAACGATATTCCTGTGCGCATGCGCCAGACTCGCATGCGAACGCAACAAAGGGAATCCCGAACCGGACTCTTATGTCAGGCGGAAACCACTAG
>NZ_FXUI01000059.1:0-1246 GCF_900182875.1 Novosphingobium panipatense | reverse complement strand
TGACCTGCCCCCCGAAAGGTCCCTCATTCTGATGTAGAGTCTGCCCACGAGGAAGGAGCAGACGCATGAGGAAGAGCCGTTTCACCGAGGCGCAGATCATCGGGATGATCAAGGAACAGGAGGCTGGACTTCCAACGGTGGAGGTTTGCCGCAAGCATGGCCTGAGCACGGCGACCTTCTACAAGCTGAAGGCAAAGTACGGCGGTATGGAGGTTTCCGATGCCCATCGGTTGCGGCAACTGGAGGACGAGAACGGCAGGCTGAAGCGGCTTCTGGCCGACAGCATGCTGGACAACGCGATCCTGAAGGACCTGCTGGGAAAAGGCTGACGACGCCGGGCCAGCGGCGCGACGTGGCGCTCGGTGTGATGCGGGACTACCAGGTCTCACAGCGTCGGGCCTGCGTGCTGATTGGCGTCGATCCCAAGACGGTCAGGCGCGAACGCCCGCCGGACCACGGAGCCATTCGTGAAGCCATGCGGGAGATCGCAGGGCAGCGCCGTCGGTTCGGCTATCGCCGGATCGGCGTCATGCTGGAGCGCAAGGGCATGAGCATGAACCACAAGAAGCTCTACCGGCTATATCGAGAGGAAGGCTTGTCCGTGCGCCGACGACGCGGCCGCAAGCGCGCCCGAGGCAGTCGGACACCAGTGCCGGGAGCCCTTCGCCCTGGTGACCGCTGGTCGATGGACTTTGTCTCCGATACGTTTGGCGCATCGCGCAAGTTCAGGATTCTGGCGATCAACGATGATTGCTGCCGGGAGAACCTTTGTCTGGCGGCGGACACCAGCATCTCGGGGGCTCGGGTGGCGCGCGAACTGGATGCTCTGGTTCGACTGCATGGAAAACCTGCTTGCATCGTCAGTGATAATGGCACTGAATTTACGAGCCGGGCGATCTTGCAGTGGGCCAGCAAGAACAAGGTCGAGTGGCATTACATCGACCCCGGAAAGCCCCAGCAGAACGGCTTTATCGAGAGCTTCAACGGCTCATTGCGCGATGAACTGCTCAACGAGGAACTGTTCGACAGCCTAGCCGATGCCCGCCGGAAGCTGGGCATCTGGCGCTACGACTACAACCATGTTCGGCCCCACTCGTCGTTGGGAAATCGAACGCCTGCACAAGCGCGTCGGACGTTCGTGCAGAACGATAGCATCACGCCCGACGCGCTTGTGCAGGCGAGCGTGCCGGAATACTCAACCGCAAGACTCTCGTTATGAGCGAGGGACCGCCGGGGGGCAGGTCAC
>NZ_FXUI01000058.1:0-1339 GCF_900182875.1 Novosphingobium panipatense | reverse complement strand
CCTACGCTTTTAGAGCCTAGGCTCCTGGACATGTGCGCAGGCACCCCGGCGTGAAATCACACCGTGTGCCGTTCTCGACAGGGTTCTTAAGCCCCGGCGCTGCCGTTTTTGCAGCACGCCGAAGCGCCTAGCACAGCGACGAGGACCAACCAAGCGGCACCCCGTTCGCCGGAGTAGCGCCGGGGATTTACTGCCGGGTTACCCGCTCGACTTGCCGGGCAGGAGGCAAGCACGCGTTCGCACATCTCGGCATCAGACGGGGCTTCATCGCCATAGCATGACGCTGGGTGTTCCTCGGCCGTCAAGGATCAGCGGTCCCCCCGATTTTGCCGCCGCTCCGCTGCGCTACCCGGCAACAAAATCGGTTCCCCCGCTGCCCGCTTCGCGGCGGCCATGCCGTCCCTGACCGCCTCAACACCGCGTCCCGCTGAGCCCATCCTCATCGATGAGAGATGGGGAGCACGGCATCATTCTGATGGAGGCTCTTATGGACAACCTTTCCGACGATCTCCGGGCGCTGTTCAACGCTCCGATCTGCCCGTACTGCGCGACGCTCTACGATCCTGAGCAATATGACGAGGTCGATGAATGCGCCCGCTGTTCGAACTGCTGCAGGGCATACCAGGTCGCGGCCGAACACCGCCCACCACAGCCGCACATTCCGCAAGATGACCCGCTGTCGGCAGCCGCCCAATCAGATAGTCTGGCCCAGTTTCGGGACGAGGCGGGCCGCGTTTCGAAAGCCATGATGCGCCAGACCGCCGGAGGAAGCTACCAAATGTACGAACGCTGGTTCACAGAAGCGCTCGGGCCTGCCATCGACAAGCTCGATCCGGTGCTCCGGCCCCAGGCAATCACGATCGCCAGCGAGCTTGGCTATATCGCCGATACCGAGGTCATGGCGGCCGGCTTCGGTCCAGGCCTATGCTCGATCAGCGGCATCGATGAGCATTTTTGCCATTGCGGCCGGCATCCCTGACGACATCGGGGCCGGGTATCCGCTCGGCCCCTTCTTCTCATCCATCGCCGAACTCGTTCCGGCTCGCTCGCGTGCCGCGCGGACCCGTCGGTCCGCACGCCGCTACGCCTTGCCGCAGCGTCCCGACGAGGGGAAACATCTCTCACAGACTTCCCATTATGTCGGACGGCCGAGACCGCCTCAAGGACGGTGGGGCCCCACCATTTTCTTCGGCGGATCGAGCGCGGCGCTTCTCCTTCGGCGTTGGCGGCCGCCGAAGAAAATCGTGACCCCCACCGCCGCTCACGCGGTCGCTTCGCGATCCTTGACCCGGCCTCGGCCGCCCGACGCGCCGCTCCTGTCATTCAAGACCGACAGGAG
>NZ_FXUI01000057.1:0-1396 GCF_900182875.1 Novosphingobium panipatense | reverse complement strand
CTTCTCTGATTGGGGCCTAGTGGGTCAAGCTGCTTTCTCGACTTTATGATCATTCCCATGGATCACTCGCTTCTCTCCGCGGTCGGCGCAAGGCCGCCGCATAATGGGGTCATGGAGAGCGAGACGTCTCAATCTGTTTCGCGACCTTCAGCTAAGCTGAGGTTCCGGACTCTAAGCGAGATCGTCTTGCCCTTCGTCCCCATGGGAACGACACGGCCCGCCTTGTCAGGCGGGATTCGGTTCAGGCCTCCTCATGCTGCCAGTCCGGTGAGCGGTTTGCGCCAGCGGAACTCGCTGTGGTCGGTCCACATACGGTGCATGATGACGGCAAGCTTGCGGGCGACCGCGACGCGGGCTTTCGCCATACCGCGCCGCTTTGCGACGTTCATGCCCCACGCCTTGAGGGCCGACCATTTCTTGCAGCGGGTCAACAGCGTGTGTGCCGCCTCGTAGAGCAGGGTTCGGGCCAGCTCGTCGCCGCATCGGCTGATGCGTCCTTGCACATCGGTTTCGCCTGACTGATAGCGCCTCGGAGTTAGGCCGAGATGGGCGCCAACGTCGCGTGACCGCCGGAAGCGCTCGGGTTGATCCACGGTTGCACGGAACGCCAGTGCCGTCAGCGGCCCAACGCCGGGTACCGTCATCAGTTGTCGGCAGATTGGTTCGACGCGAACCGATTCCAACGCGCGCCGTGTCAGCCGCTCGAGTTCGCGGTACATGGTCGCGATGATCGCCAGCAGTGGCTCGGTTATATCGGTCAACGTCGGATCCGCATCAGCCAACTCGCGTACCCTGGCCGAGAACAGCTTGCGCCCCGGTGATCCCAACTTGAGCCCGCTTTCCCGCAAGACTGCCCGCACTGCGTTCTCCATATCGCGCAACTTGCAGAGCACCGTCCGGCGAGCCACCAGCAATGAACGCGCCATTCTCGATGGAACGCTCTTGACGTGAACCTGGCGATACCACCCGGTACGGATGATTTGTGCCAGGCCCCGGGCATCATTGCGGTCGGTTTTGTTCGGCATCGCTCCCATCGCGGCTTTCGCCTGGCGGGTTTCGATGCACAATGCCGGAAAACCAGCCCGCGTCAGTCCCTGGTGCAGCCAGGCCGACTGCGAACAGGCCTCGAGGCCTATCCGCTCCATCGGCAAATCTACCAGGTTGAACGCCGAAATCAGGCTTTCCGGATCGCTGGCCGCGCGTAGTTCGCGGACGATCGTGCCCGTACCATCGACAATACAGATCGCTGTCTCTTCCAAAGACACATCCAGCCCGGCATAATAGCTCATGGTTGCTTCTCCTCATGGTTGTGGCCGATCACACGGACCACGTTCTACCATTTGCGAGGAGCAGCCACTCCACCGACTCGTCGTGGAGCCCCAATCACCCCATCTGT
>NZ_FXUI01000056.1:0-1522 GCF_900182875.1 Novosphingobium panipatense | reverse complement strand
GCGCCGGACCGCTCAGATCCTTGCGGCTGGGCGCTTTGGCGGGGACGCCGGAATGGGCAGTTGTGGCCATTGGCCATCTCCTTCTTTCTCTGTCTATGTATGATATCTGTACATAACGTCAAGAAGAGATCAGTTTTCATACACGCCGAATGCGCGCGATGCCGCGTCAGGGATGGCCAGAACTGCCGGCGAGCAGCCGGTCGATCTCACCCATCGCCGCGTCGAACTCGGCAAGAGCCGCATGGGGGAGGGCGGTAGCCTGGTCCAAAGACGCCGGCTGCCCATCCCTTCCCGGTTCTTCGACGACCAGCAGGGCCTTCCCCTTGACCGTCTCCCGCCGTGCCATGCGCGCCGCCACAAGGGCGTCGCCGATCGCATAGGTGCCGCGCCGACTGATCCCGAACGCCCAGGTGATCTGATCGAGCCCGAGTGGCGCAAAACCAGCGAGCAGGATCCACACCTGCGGTGCCCGCGCGCTCGAGCGCAGGTGCCCCAACTGCTCGCGCATCAGCACCGCGCGCCGCCGCGCTTGCGCGACCAGCTCGGCAAGCCGGGTCACGCTGCGCTGGAGGCTGCGGGCCGCCAGCATGGCGCGTTCGCCCGGCCAGAGCTGCGGCTGCAGCGTTTGCGCCGTCACCGCGCCGGGGCAGGGGAGGGCGCGGGCCCACGCGCCGGACGCGGTCAGCAGCCGCCCCAGCGCGGCATCGACCGCCCAGAGCGGGGTGCGCGTGGCGGCCTGCTCGATCGCCACCGCGCGGTTCCCAAACGAACGGATTTGCACCGCGCGCTCCAGCGGCGCGAACCGCGGATCGGCGCGCAGCAGCGCGTGCAGGCGGGCCAGACCCGCGAAGGGCAGGGGGGTCTCGTCATCCGCGCCGGCCTGTTTCATTAGCGTGATCGCCCTGCCGATCGCTTCCTCCGCCAGCGCGTCTTCGGCTTGCATCGGGCGGTCGGCCCCGAAGCGAGCGGCCAGAGCGATGGTCTGCGCGGCATCGGCGAGCGGTTCCCACGGATGACGGCTGAGTTCGCCGAGCAGGGCGCGGACCACGGCATAGGCGGAGCAGCCGGTGAGGGGTGTCTCTTGGGGGCCGCGGTCGAGCCCGGCGAACCAGGCGTTGAACCGGTGTTCGGCGTCCGCAAATCCCGCTTGCGCCAGGGATGAAAGCAACACCTCCCGCAGCAGCCCTACGCAGAACAGCCGTTTTTCGATATCGGTGAGGCTGGCGAGGAGCCCGTCGAGCCGGCCGAGCGCCAGCGCGCATTCGCCTTGCGCGAGGGCGAGCTCCTCGGGTGGGACGTCGGTGTCGGCGGCGAGGGGATGGAAGCGCTCCATGCCGGATGTGTAGTGAATGCCAAAACACTGCACAACTACTCAGGTGGTTGGTGAACGAACATGTGATAATTGCACTTATCACATAAGCAGATTTGACCGTTCTTTATAAGGTGGGCTACAAGCGCGGCTGAGGAGCGAGGCGCGTCGTGAGCACCGAAACCGCCCGGGAAGGGCCAGAAATCCCCGTAG
>NZ_FXUI01000055.1:0-1613 GCF_900182875.1 Novosphingobium panipatense | reverse complement strand
AAGCAGTGCGACCGCATTCTGGCGACGGGCGGCACGCCGATGGTGAAGGCGGCCTACTCGTCGGGCACCCCGGCGCTTGGCGTGGGTGTGGGCAATGCGGTCATCACCGTGGACGACACCGCCGATCTTGATGATGCCGCAGCCAAGATCCTGCTGTCGAAGACGCTGGACTACGCCGCTTCGTGCTCGTCGGACAACGCGGTGATCCTGCTCGACGGGATCTACGACGCAATGCTCGAAAAGCTGAAGGCCAAGGGCGGCTTCATCATCGAGGGCGAAAACAAGACGAAGCTCGAGAAAGCGATCTGGGAAGATGGCGAGCACATCAATGCCAAGGTCGTGGCGCAGTCCCCGCAGTTCATTGCCGACTACGCCGGGTTTGCAATCCCCGAAGATACCGCGTTCTTCATCGTGCCCGAAACCGGCCATGGCCCGGACCACAAGTTCTCGGGCGAGAAGATGACTGTCACCATGGCACTTTACCGCGCGAAGGACATCGACGAGGCGATCCGGCTTACCAACGCCATCCAGAGCTATCAGGGGCAGGGCCACTCCTGCGGCATCTACTCGCAGAGCGACGAGAACATCACGAAGCTGGCGATGGGCACCAAGACCAGCCGCGTCATGGTGAATCAGCCGCAGTCGGCCTCCAACTCGGGCAACCTGTGGAACGGTATGCGCCAGACCTTCTCGCTGGGCTGCGGATCATGGGGCGGCAACGGCACGAACAACAACGTCACCTGGCGCGATCTCATCAACGAGACCTGGGTCTCCAAGCCGCTGCCCCAGCACAAGGTGCTTCCCTCCGACGAAGACCTCTTTGGCAAGGACATCATCGAACTCGTCGGCTGATTTCACCACGGCAACCGGGAAAGGTAACCGTGCGTTCCCGCACCTTTACCCGGTGCCGAATGGAGACGACCGATGTACCGCACGCTTCCCCTGGTTGCCCTTGCCGCAGTGCTTGCGCTTGGTGCCTGCTCGCCTGACCCGGACACGACAGCGTCCTCCGCAGCCCCGACCCAGACGGAAGAGGTGTTCCAGGAGGAAGCGCCCGCCGTGCTGGAAACGACGGCCGCCGCGGCGGACGAGCAGGATGACGGCACCGCCGCCGGCATGGCCGAGATCCCCGAAACCATCCGCGGCCGGTGGGGCCTTGTCACGGCGGATTGCACCAGCAACAAGGGCGATGCAAAGGGGCTGCTGGAGATTTCGGCAGACCAGTTGAAGTTCTACGAGTCGGTAGCAAGGTTGGGCGAGATCAAGGAAGCCGGCGAAAGCCGGATACGCGCGACGTTCGACTATACCGGCGAAGGGCAGAGCTGGACCCAGGACGTCGTCCTCGATGTGCAGGATGACGGCAAGACGATGATCCGGCGGGACTACGGCAAGGATGCGATGCCGGGACCGCTCAAGTATACCCGCTGCTCCTGAAGGGGTGGCGCAGAGCACACAGGGGCGAAGATGACCGAACAGTTTGGATTGAGCGAAGATCAACTCGCAATCCAGGAGACCGCACGCAAGTTCACGGCGGACAGGATCACTCCCTTTGCGGCGGAGTGGGACGAGAAGCACCATTATCCGGTCGATGTGTGGAAGGCGGCGGGCGAACT
>NZ_FXUI01000054.1:0-1639 GCF_900182875.1 Novosphingobium panipatense | reverse complement strand
TGCGCTGCCCACCGCCATCGGCGCGCCGGCGGGTGCCACGCAGCACCCTGCCCTCGTCCGCGCACTCGACCAGGTCCGCCAGCACGCGCTGGCGGATGGCGGCATCCTGCCCTGGCTCGGCCTGCCGTTCGCGCTGCGCGATGGCGGCCTCTCCGCGAGCGCCCTCCCCTGCCTCGCCGGCGGCGCCAAGGCGTTCCGGCTGAAGCGGAAACCCGACACCGATGATTGGCTGGCGGCGTTGCGGGCGCTCGAACGATCGGCGCGCGAGGGTCTGGAACGGCTTCACGAGCTGGAGAAATACCATCGCAACGCCCAGCGCGCGATCGTCGACGCGTTCCGTCCGGGCGCCCTCCCCCGGCTGCTCGCGCTCACGCATCATCGCCCGCTGCTATCGCCCCAGGGGGTTGCCGATGCGCTGGCCCTCAGCGTCGCCGGCGCGAGCAAGCTGCTGGAGCGGGCCGTCGCTGCGGATCTTCTGGTCGAGATTACCCAGCGGCGCAGCTGGCGGCTGTTTCTGCCACCAGACCTTGCGGTCGAATTCGGCTATGCAGCCTCCAAGCGTGGCCGTCCGGCGAAGGAGCCCCCTCCCCTACCCGCGAGCCGGAATCTCGCCGTGGCTTTCGATGCATTTGATGAGGAAATGGCCGCCATCGACAAGCTGCTTACAAGCGCGCGCGGAACAAAGCTTTCGTCGCCATGACAGGTGCTGCGAATCAAACGCGAATTTGCGGTGGGAGCAAGTGGCGTTCAGAATCATGTGCGCCCTGATTTTGATCACAAACTTGTGGCAATTGACCCAAAATGCGCCCCAGCCAGAAGCCCGTACAGAGCGATTTGACGCTATTCATGAGTAAGGGATGTCAGAACGCCCAGAAGCGCCTGGTGAGGCCCTGGCGGCGTTTCAGGGCTATTTCTCGGTTTGTTCCGATTTTGAGGGACATGCTGGATATAAAGCACCCTGACTTCGGCGGTATGTACCCTACATCTCACAAGCTGATCGAACGAGGTGATTTCACGCGAGTGCTGCACCAGCAGAACGTGTGACCATAAGCGCCGCGAGGTTGATCGCTGTGGAAAGCTAGATACCGTTTGGATGCCCGTCCGATGGCAGACGCTCAGCATCAAGGTAGATCCAAGCTTCCAACAGGCCCTCGAGAGTTTGGACTTCGATCTGCGCTCGCCGATATTCGACTCCTTCGAAGGCGTCGAGGGGGACCCAGTGATGAGGCAGGTCAGGCGACAGGAAGAGGTGAACCGGGATCTCGTCCGCCATCGTCCGCGGGGATCAAGCCCGGGTAGCCAAGATGATGGGATCAGCTTCGGGTGCGCATTGTCGAATGTTGTCTCGCTGATTGATCGGGAGGCGAGTGATGCACGGTTCGGCAGCGGATGTTGAATGCCATCCTCTGGATGCTCTATGCTCGTGCGACATCGGGCACTGGGCCTTGCCATTGTGTTCGGTGCTTGCCGATGGCCTTCCCTGCCCCTTCAATCTTTTCATAAAAGGGAGAAGCGCCGCAGGCGCCGTTAATTCCTTTAGAAATAAAGATAGAAAGTTAGGCTGTGGATGCGCCGGCCGCGACTCATGGATTCATCACGAGTCGGGGAATTCAGCGCGTTCCCGTAATACCGTCCGACC
>NZ_FXUI01000053.1:0-1699 GCF_900182875.1 Novosphingobium panipatense | reverse complement strand
CTATGTGGGCAATAGTGGACGCACGGCATTGCGTCTGTCCAGCGAATACGAGCTGTTGCTGACCCAGCGGCTGATCCTGCAGCCGCGCATCGAAGCCAACTTCTATGGCAAGCGCGATCCCGATCTCGCCGTTGGCAGCGGGCTTTCCAACGCGACGGTGGGCTTGCGCCTGCGCTATGAGTTCAGCCGCCAGTTCGCACCCTATATCGGCGTCTCTTATCTGCGCAAAGCCGGCGACACGGCGCGGCTGTCGAGGCTTGCCGGCGAGGACGTCCATGCCACCAGCTTCGTCGCCGGCATCCGCTTCTGGTTCTAGCATCGGGACGGCTGATGGCGGGGGCGAACAGGAGAGCGGGGCGTTACACTGAGACCCAGGTCGGCCTGCGCCGAACGAAGGAGATACGCCATGGATCATTCGTCCCACATGAGCACACGGAAGATGGGCGCCTATTGGAGCCTGGCCTTCCAGACCGTCATCAGCGGCGTCATCATGTATCTGGTGATGTTCGTCATGATCGACGGGCTCGACAGCTTCTACAACAACCTCAACATGCTCTACATGACGCTGATGATGGTCTCACCGATGGTGGTGCTCATGATCCTCGCCATGCGGCACATGTTCCCGTCGAAGGCCGCCAACATCGCGCTGATCGCCGCGTCGCTGGTCGCCTTCTTGGGCAGCTTCGCGTTCATCCGCACGCAGACCACGATCGGCGACACGGCCTTTCTGCGCTCGATGATCCCACACCACTCCGGCGCGATCCTGATGTGCCAGGAAGCAAAGCTGAGCGATCCCGAAGTCATCCGGCTTTGCGAATCGATCAAGCGCTCGCAGCGGCAGGAAATCGACGAGATGAAGGCCATACTCGCGCGGCGCTGAGTGGCACGGTCCGGCTACGCCCGGATACGTGCGCCCGGCCGGGCGTGTGAGCCGGCCGATGGTCTACACGAGGCGCGGGCCCGACGAGATTGCCAGGGAGGTGGCGCGGCTTGCGCCGCTGTTCCTGCGACAGGCTGGCGGCCACGTCCTGACGCTGCTCTATCCTTCCGGGATGGTGCTGAGCTATAATGAAGAAGGCGAGCGTGCCGAATGCTGGCCGCTCGATCGCGTCCTGGGACAGCCCCACGACCTGTTCTACCCGCCCGACGAGATTGCGGCGGGGCGTCCAGGCGCAGACCTGGCGGCCGCCCTTCACGAGGGCACGCTGGAGCGCGAAGCGTGGCGGGTCTGCGAGAACGGCGCGGAATATCTGGCGCGCCTGACGATCACCGCACTGTTCGAAGGCGACACACATCGCGGCTTCGCCTGCATCAGCCGCGATGTCACCGACGAGGCGGCGGTCCGCGCATCGATCGAGACCCGCGAGCAGCATCTGCAATCGATTCTGGCGACGGTGCCGGATGCGATGATCATCATCGACGAGACCGGCGCCATCACGTCGTTCAGCGCAGCGGCACAACGCCTGTTCGGCTACAGCGAAGCCGAGCTCGTCGGCCGCAACGTCTCCTGCCTTATGCCCCAGCCCGATCGCGACCGTCACGACGAATATCTCGCGCATTATCTGCAGACCGGCGAGCGCCGGATCATCGGCCTCGGTCGCGTCGTGGTCGGCCAGCGCCGCGACGGCTCAACCTTCCCGATGCAGCTGTCGGTCGGCGAGGCCGGTGAAGACGGGCAGCGGTTGTTCACCGGCTTTAT
>NZ_FXUI01000052.1:0-1736 GCF_900182875.1 Novosphingobium panipatense | reverse complement strand
GCGGCGGCGAAGGAGGTCAAGGGCAAGGACCTGACCTGGAACACGCCCGAGGGCATCGCGGTGAAACCGCTCTACACCGCCGAGGACGTGACCGTCGATCCCGGCCTCCCCGGCTTTGCGCCCTTCACGCGCGGCGTGCGCGCATCGATGTATGCCGGCCGCCCCTGGACCATCCGCCAGTACGCCGGGTTCTCCACTGCCGAGGAGTCGAACGCGTTCTATCGCCGCAACCTGGCGGCCGGTCAGAAGGGCCTGTCGGTCGCGTTCGACCTCGCCACGCACCGTGGCTACGATTCGGATCACCCGCGCGTGGTGGGCGATGTCGGTAAGGCGGGCGTCGCGATCGATTCGGTCGAGGACATGAAGATCCTGTTCGACGGCATCCCGCTCGACCAGATGTCCGTCTCGATGACCATGAACGGCGCGGTGATCCCGATCCTTGCGTTCTTTATCGTCGCCGGTGAAGAGCAGGGCGTTGAGCGCAGGCTGCTCGACGGGACCATCCAGAATGACATCCTCAAGGAGTTCATGGTCCGCAACACCTACATCTACCCGCCCGAGCCGAGCATGCGGATCATTTCCGACATCTTCGGCTACACCAGCCGGGAGATGCCCAAGTTCAACTCGATCTCGATCTCCGGCTACCACATGCAGGAAGCCGGTGCGACGCAGGTCCAGGAACTGGCGTTCACCATCGCCGACGGTGCCGAATACGTGAAGTACGGCGTCGCTTCGGGCCTTGATATCGACAAGTTCGCCGGCCGCCTCTCGTTCTTCTTCGCGATCGGCATGAACTTCTTCATGGAAGTCGCCAAGCTGCGCGCGGCGCGTGTGCTCTGGCACCGCGTGATGACGAACCTCGGCGCGAAGGACGAGCGCTCAAAGATGCTGCGCACGCACTGCCAGACTTCGGGCGTATCGCTGCAGGAGCAGGACCCCTACAACAACGTCATCCGCACGACGATCGAGGCGATGGCCGCAATGCTGGGCGGCACTCAATCGCTCCACACGAATGCGCTGGACGAGGCGATCGCCCTGCCCACCGACTTCTCGGCGCGCATCGCCCGCAACACGCAGATCGTCATTCAGGAAGAGACCGGGATGACCAAGGTGGTCGATCCCTTGGGCGGCTCCTACTATATCGAGGCGTTGACGCAGGAACTGGTCGACAAGGCCTGGGAAATCATCCAGCGCGTCGAAGCGGAAGGCGGCATGGCGAAGGCTGTTGCGGCCGGCTGGCCCAAGGCGATGATCGAGGAAGCCGCCGCCGCCCGTCAGGCCCGCGTCGATCGGGGCGAGGATGTGATCGTCGGCGTCAACAAGTACCGGCTCGCCAACGAAGACCTTCTCGAAACTCTGGAGGTCGATAACGCAAAGGTGCGCGAGGCCCAGATTGCCCGCATAAACAAGGTCAAGGCAGAGCGCGACGAAGCCGCCTGCCAGGCTGCACTCCAGGCGCTGCGCGACGGAGCCGCGGCACCCGCGAGCCTCGAAAACAACTTGCTGGCCCTTGCCGTCGAAGCCGCGCGCGCCCGTGCAACGCTGGGCGAGATCAGCAGCGCTATGGAAGAGAGCTTCCAGCGCTACGGCACCCAGCCCACTCCTGTTAAGGGCGTCTACGCCGCGCCTTACGCAGGTGATCCGCGCTGGCAGCAGGTGCTCGACGGCGTGGCTGCGGTGGAACGTCGCCTTGGTCGCAAGCCCAAGCTGCTGGTCGCCAAGATGGGCCAGGACGG
>NZ_FXUI01000051.1:0-1825 GCF_900182875.1 Novosphingobium panipatense | reverse complement strand
CGCCTATGACCGCGAGCATGTCATCGTGCTCGCCGATCACAGCGCGCTCTCGCCGCAGGCGATCTTCCGGCGCCTCAAGGTCAACCCCGGCCATTTCAATTTCCAGCGCCAGACCCTGGCCGGGCTCCTGTCGGGCAAGGATCAGCCGCTCAAGGACCGGCTCGACTGGGGCCAGATGCGGATGGACCCGGCCGACATCTCCGATGTGACCGGATCCACCTACACCTATCTCGTCAACGGCCATGGTCCGATGGACAACTGGACCGCGCTCTTCACCCCGGGCGAACGGGTGCGGCTGCGGGTCATCAATGCGTCGGCGATGACCACCTTCAACGTCCGCATCCCCGGCCTGCCGCTGACCATCGTCCAGGCCGACGGGCAGAATGTGGTGCCGGTCACCGTCGACGAGTTCCAGGTTGGTGTTGCCGAGACCTACGACGTCGTTGTCAGCCCAGGCGATGACAAGGCCTACACCCTTGTCGGCGAGGCGATCGATCCGACGGCCGAGAAGAACGCGTCCGCGCGCCTCGCGACCGGCGCGGCGGCAGCGATGGCGACCATGGACAATAGCGCCATGGCAGGCATGGATCATTCGGGGATGGATCATTCCGCGATGAGCGGGATGGACCACGGCGCGATGGGCGCCGATGGCCAGATGGCGGGCATGGACCATGGCGGGCACGCGATGGGGTCGATGAAGATGCGAGACTTCTCGAACGCGCCGCAGGTGAAGCGCGACCCGAGCGTCCAGACCATCTCGCCGATGCCCGTCGACCGCACCGGCGAGCCCGGCCAGGGCCTCGCCGACGTCGGCCACAAGGTGCTTGTCTACAGGGACCTGATGGCGCTCGATCGCAATCCGGACGTGCGCGCGCCGAGCCGCAGCATCGACATTCACCTCACCGGCAACATGGAGCGGTTCATGTGGTCGTTCGACGGCGAAAAAATGTCGGACCATCACGAGCCGATCCCCTTCATCGAAGGCGAGCGGGTGCGCGTCAATCTCATCAACGACACGATGATGGGGCATCCGATCCATATTCACGGGCATTTTTTCGAGCTGGTGACGGGGCATGGCGATCATGCGCCACGCAAGCATACGGTAATCGTCCAGCCCGGCGGCAAGGTGACCTGGGACTTCACCGCCGACGCGGTCGGCGACTGGGCCTTCCACTGTCATCTCCTCTACCACATGCATGCCGGGATGATGCGGGTCGTGAGCGTCCGTCCGAAGGGAGACGCGTAATGACCCGCATCCTCACGCCGCTGGTGAGCGCGATCGCCCTTTTCGCTGCCGCGCCCGCCTTTGCCCAGGATCATTCAATGCACGGCATGCCCGGCATGGCGCCGCCGGGCGAGGTGCCGCCGGCGCAGGAGAAGAAGAAGGACAAGGCCGCCGCCAGGCCGCGCGCTCAGACACCAGCGCCAGACGCCACCTCGGCGATGGACCATTCGCAGCACCAGGCCAGTCCTGCGCCGCAGGGAGATGCGGCCGGTCAGCCGCAACCCGCGTCTCCCGCGATGCCGGACATGCCGGGCATGGACCACTCCCAGCATCAGGACGGCGCGATGCCGGACATGCCCGGGATGGACCATTCGCAGCATGGCCAGACCGCCATGCCCGGCATGCAAATGACCGGCACGGCGCTTCCGGCCGGCAATGCGCCCCCGCCGCCTCCCCCCAGCGACCACTTCGCCGATCGTGATTTTCCCGGCGCCG
This sequence comes from Novosphingobium panipatense, assembly GCF_900182875.1. Taxonomy (NCBI): domain Bacteria; kingdom Pseudomonadati; phylum Pseudomonadota; class Alphaproteobacteria; order Sphingomonadales; family Sphingomonadaceae; genus Novosphingobium; species Novosphingobium panipatense. The sequence continues at coordinate 105 of NZ_FXUI01000051.1, read as the reverse complement.
AGATGGCGCGCTCACGCGACATCATGATGAAGGACAGCGGCGGCAACAATTTCGGGCAGGTGCTGCTCAACCTGTTCGAGTATCAAGCGCATAGCGGTCGCGATG
>NZ_FXUI01000050.1:0-1971 GCF_900182875.1 Novosphingobium panipatense | reverse complement strand
CCTGGAAGCACTCCAGTTTTTACCCCATCAAGGCAATTGACGCCATCTTTGAGGGATTTGATTTTGTGATGTCAGCTTGGAGTATAGCCTAACCGGACGTCAGGGCGCTACCGCGGTTTCTGTCAGATTAGGGTACTAAACGGAATTTGTTGACGAATGTCGTTGCGTATCATAGATTTCAACCTGACATTTTGATGGAGAGAGTGCGCAGTGAAGGGGCAACGGATCGGCTATGTCCGGGTCAGCACGTTCGATCAGAATGTGGATCGCCAATTGGAAGGTCAGTCGCTCGATCGGACCTTCACCGACAAGGCATCGGGCAAGGACGTCAACCGCCCCCAGCTTGAGGCTCTGCTCACTTTCGCCCGCGAAGGCGATACCGTCGTCGTCCACAGCATGGATCGGTTGGCCCGCAATCTGGATGACCTGCGCAAGCTGGTCCAGGGCCTCACCAAGCGAGGTATCCGGATCGAGTTTGAGAAGGAAAGCCTGTCCTTCTCGGGGGAGGACTCCCCGATGGCCAATCTGATGCTCTCGGTCATGGGTGCGTTTGCTGAGTTCGAGCGCGCCCTGATCCGCGAACGGCAACGCGAAGGCATTGCGATCGCTCGGCAGCGCGGCGCCTATCGGGGGCGGAAACGGTCGCTCTCGGATGAGATGATTGCCGATCTGCACCGCCGCGTTGCCGCCGGTGAACGCAAGGCGACCATCGCGCGCGACATGGGCATCAGCCGCGAAACCCTCTACCAGTACCTTCGCGCCGCTGCCTGACACCAATGTTCACATTATGTCCGGAAAATCGTTGTTCAGCGTACAAAGCTTGAGGTGACGCCAATATTGTTCCGTGGAGTACCAGGCCGAGCTGCGTCGCCACGGCATCCGCATCTCCATGTCCGGCAAGGGGAATTGCTACGATAACGCGATGGTCGAGACGTTCTTCAAGACGATCAAATCCGAACTCGTCTGGCGGACGGTCTTCTACACCCGTGACCAGGCCAAGCAGGCCATTGCCCGCTATATCGATGGATTCTACAACCCGATCCGGCGTCACTCCGCGCTCGACTACATCAGCCCCGCGCAGTTCGAACGAACCGCGTCACGCTGAGCAAATGCCTCTCCACTTAAGCGGGGCAAGTCCATCGAGCCTTCGTCCAACAATCAGGGGCTTGGCCTGGTACGATGCCGCCAAGCGGAGGGCGGACGCTCTGCCCAAACCGGTCGAAGCCCCTGTGACCAGCACCCACGAGTTCTTGATCGCCAGCGGTTTCACGCGTTTTCCAGAGCCTTGTATAGGGCGGTTTTGCCGATCTTGAGCCGGGCCGCCGCCTCACGAACAGTGAGGCCCGCTGCGATATGCGCCCGCGCTTTACGTAGTTTGTCGGGGGTAACGACAGGCCGGCGACCACCCTTGTTGCCCCGCTCGCGTGCGGCCTTGAGGCCGGCATGAGTGCGTTCACGGATCAGGTCACGCTCGAATTGGGCCAGCGAGCCGAAGATGTTGAACACCAGCATGCCGCCCGAAGTGGTGGTGTCGATATTCTCGGTGAGTGAGCGGAACCCGATGCCGCGCGCCGCAAGCTCGCCGACCTTCTCGATCAGGTGGCTCATCGAGCGGCCGAGGCGGTCGAGTTTCCAGACCACCAGCGTGTCGCCGGGGCGCAAATAGGCGAGCGCTTCGGTTAGGCCAGGCCGATCGGCTTTTGCCCCGGATGCGTGATCGTCGAATATACGGTCGCACCCGGCAGTGTTCAGCGCGTCAAGCTGGAGCGACAGCTTCTGGTCTGCGGTCGAGACGCGCGCATAGCCGATCAGCGCCACATGATGCCCGATCCTGTCCGTTTTCCCGTCATTATGCGATCTTGTCCGAATCGCCGTTACAGGTCCAGAGTTAACGGACATATTCCTGTTGGCCGCCAGAGGACCGTCTGACGGACACGCAAAGCGAAGGAGATGATGCTTGGCGAGACGGCG
>NZ_FXUI01000049.1:0-2236 GCF_900182875.1 Novosphingobium panipatense | reverse complement strand
AAGCAGTGCGACCGCATTCTGGCGACGGGCGGCACGCCGATGGTGAAGGCGGCCTACTCGTCGGGCACCCCGGCGCTTGGCGTGGGTGTGGGCAACGCGGTCATCACCGTGGACGACACCGCTGACCTCGATGATGCCGCAGCCAAGATCCTGCTGTCCAAGACGCTGGACTTTGCGGCCTCGTGCTCGTCGGACAACGCGGTGATCCTGCTTGATGCGATCTATGACACGATGCTCGAGAAGCTGAAAGCCAAGGGCGGCTTCATCGTCGAGGGCGAAAACAAGGCCAAGCTCGAGAAAGCGATCTGGGAGGATGGCGAGCATATCAACGCCAAGGTCGTGGCGCAGTCGGCGCAGTTTATCGCCGATTACGCTGGCTTCTCGATCCCGGAAGGCACCGCGTTCTTCATCGTGCCCGAAACCGGCCATGGCCCGGACCACAAGTTCTCGGGCGAGAAGATGACTGTCACCATGGCGCTCTATCGCGCGAAGGACATCGACGAGGCGATCCGGCTGACCAACGCCATCCAGAGCTATCAGGGGCAGGGCCACTCCTGCGGCATCTACTCGCAGAGCGACGAGAACATCACGAAGCTGGCGATGGGCACCAAGACCAGCCGCGTCATGGTGAATCAGCCGCAGTCGGCCTCCAACTCGGGCAACCTGTGGAACGGTATGCGCCAGACCTTCTCGCTGGGCTGCGGCTCGTGGGGCGGCAACGCCACGAACAACAACGTTACCTGGCGCGACCTCATCAACGAGACCTGGGTGTCGAAGCCGCTCGCACAGCACAAGGTGATCCCGTCGGACGAAGCACTGTTTGGCAAGGACATCATCGAACTGGTAGGCTGAAGCAGGCGGGACAAGAACATGGCGGGGAAAAAGGCCGGCCTCGGGCGCCGTGCCCGAAATACTGGAGAGCATGCTATGAAGATCGCGTTCATCGGCCTTGGCAACATGGGTGGTGGCATGGCCGCCAACCTCGTTGGGGCGGGGCACCAGGTCCATGCCTTCGACCTTTCGGCGGATGCTCTGGCGAGGGCGAAGGACAAGGGCTGCGCGGCCTTCACCACCGTTCCCGAGGCGGTGGCCGGTGTCGATGCGGTGATCACGATGCTGCCGAACGGGAGCATCGTGCGATCGGTCTACATCGAGGATGTCATCGGCAGGGCACCCGCAGGCGCGCTCCTCCTGGATTGTTCGACGATCGATTTGGCAACCGCCCGCGAGGTGGCGGAGCATGCTGCATCGGCGGGTTATCGAATGGTGGATGCCCCGGTGTCGGGCGGCATAGCGGCGGCGAACGGCGGCACGCTGACCTTTATGGTCGGGGGCAGTGAGGCCGCCTTTGAACAGGCGCGCCCGGTGCTGGAGCCGATGGCCAAGGCCGTCATCCACGCGGGCGACGTGGGTGCGGGGCAGGTCGCGAAAATGTGCAACAACATGCTGCTGGCCATTCACATGATCGGCACGTGCGAGGCTTTGGCGCTGGCGGATAAGGCAGGGCTGGATCCGCAGAAGTTCTATGAGGTCAGTTCGAAGTCGACCGGGTACTGCTGGTCGCTCAACGATTACACGCCGGCTCCGGGCATCGGCGCGGCAAGCCCTGCCGACAACGGCTATGCCGGCGGCTTCGCCTCGGCGCTCATGCTGAAGGATCTGCGCCTTGCCATGGCCGGTGCACAGACTGCCGCCGCCAGCGTCCCGATGGGCGAACACGCCACCCGGATCTACGAGGCCTTCGTGGAAGCCGGCAACGGCGGCAAGGACTTCGGAGCCATCTTCACGACCCTCTGAACCGCAACATGAATGATAGTCTTGGCGGACGCTCGGAAGAAATTGGCGATCGACGAAGAAACCAAGTCGATCGTGAGGATTGATGAAGTTCGCGGTTCGGCCAAGAAAGAAGAGGTCCAGCTTCTCAAGGATGAAGCCAAGCGCGGTCGTTGCAAGCCGTTGGCGAGACGACATCCACGTCGCGTCAGCCCCGTAGCTGCTTGGCACGATCCTGGGAACCCGTCGCACCCCGTTGCGTCGCCGTTGGTTAGGCGGTCGATTACCTGCCCTTCAAAAAAAGATGACCTTAAATGACCGAACAGTTTGGATTGAGCGAAGATCAACTCGCAATCCAGGAGACCGCGCGCAAGTTCACGGCGGACAGGATCACTCCCTTTGCGGCGGAGTGGGACGAGAAGCACCATTATCCGGTCGATGTGTGGAAGGCGGCGGGCGAACT
>NZ_FXUI01000048.1:0-2277 GCF_900182875.1 Novosphingobium panipatense | reverse complement strand
CGCAAGTTCACGGCGGACAGGATCACTCCCTTTGCGGCGGAGTGGGACGAGAAGCACCATTATCCGGTCGATGTGTGGAAGGCGGCGGGCGAACTGGGCTTCGGCGCGATCTACGTGTCGGAGGACAGCGGCGGCATTGGCCTCGGGCGGCTTGACGCGGCGCTTATCATGGAAGCCATGTCCTACGGCTGCCCCGCCACGAGCGCCTACATCTCGATCCACAACATGGGCGCCTGGATGATCGACACCTTCGCGGACCAGCAGCTGAAGGACCGCTACCTTCCCGAACTGGTGACGATGGAGAAGATCGCGTCCTACTGCCTGACCGAGCCGGGTTCCGGCTCGGACGCAGCGGCGCTGAAGACCACGGCCCGGCTGGACGGCGATCACTACGTCCTCAACGGCACCAAGCAGTTCATCTCGGGCGGCGGCTACAATGACGTGTACCTGGTGATGGCCCGCACGGGCGAGCACAAGTCGCGCGGCATCTCCTGCTTCGTAGTCGACAAGGACACGGCGGGCGTCAGCTTCGGCGCGCCGGAGAAGAAGCTGGGCTGGAACAGCTCGCCCACCGCGCAAGTCATCTTCGAGGATGCCCGCGTTCCGGTGGAGAACCGGGTCGGGGCCGAAGGCGACGGCTTCAAGTTCGCCATGGCCGGTCTTGATGGCGGGCGGCTCAATATCGGCGCGTGTTCGCTCGGCGGCGCGCAGCGGTGCCTCGACGAAGCCGTCCTCTACGCCAAGGACCGCCGTCAGTTCGATCAGGCGATAGCCGAGTTCCAGAACACGCAGTTCCGCCTGGCCGACATGGCGGCAGAACTCGAGGCTGCCCGGGCGCTGCTTTATCTTGCTGCCGCCAAGGTGACGGCGGGCGCGGCGGACAAGACGCGGTTCTCGGCCATGGCCAAGCTTGTCGCGACGGACACCGGCTCCTCCGTGGTGGACAGGGCTCTGCAGATCTTCGGGGGATACGGGTACCTGAAGGACTACCCGATCGAGCGCTTCTGGCGTGACCTGCGCGTCCATCGCATTCTCGAAGGCACGAACGAGGTCATGCGGATGATCGTCGGCCGTGATCTCCTGAAGTGATCGATACACAGGTGTCAGGAAACGCAATGACCGACGAAGTGCTGTTCCGGCGCGAGGGTGTGGCCGGCTTCATCTCGCTCAACCGTCCCAAGGCTATCCACGCGCTCACGCTGGGTATGTGCGAGGCCATGATCAAGCAGCTCACCGCCTGGGCGCAAGACGCGGCGGTGAAGGTGGTGATCGTTGAACATGCGGAGGGGCGCGGCTTCTGTTCGGGTGGGGACATCAATCTCCTGCGCCAGTCCGCCTTGACGGACGGAGGCGAGGCGGGGCGAAGTTTCTTCCACGAGGAATATCGCCTCAATCATCAGATGTTCACGTATCCCAAGCCGATCGTGGCCTTTATGGACGGCATCACGATGGGCGGCGGCGTGGGCATCTCGCAGCCGGCCAGGTACCGCGTGGCGACGGAAAACACGCGGTTCGCCATGCCGGAGACGGGGATCGGCCTCTTCCCCGATGTGGGCGGAGGCTGGTACCTTTCACGGCTGGACGGCCGGGTGGGGCAATTCCTCGCCCTTACGGGTGCGCGGCTCGACGGTTCGGAATGCCTCTGGGCGGGGCTCGCCACGCATTATCTCCCGGCTGCGGAACTGGCACAGGCAAAGACCCGGATCGCTGCCGGGCATGACATCGGCGGCGTGCTGACCGCGCTGACCGCCAAGCCGGCCGAGCCAAGGATCGCCTCCCACGCGGCGGACATTCGGCGCCACTTCGCCTTCGACACGCTGGAACAGGTGCTTGCCTCCCTCGAAGGGGATGACAGCGAGTGGGCGGCCAAGGAACTCGCGACCTTGCGCACCAAGAGCCCGCAGGCCTGCAAGGTGTCACTGAGGCAGCTCAAGACTTCGCTTGGCCTCGAGACGTTCGCGCAGAACATGGCCATGGAATACGCCATCGGCTCGCGCGTGCTGGTCCTGCCGGACTTTGCAGAAGGCGTGCGGGCGGTGATCGTCGACAAGGACCACGCGCCCAAGTGGAACCCCGCCACTCCCGAAGGCGTGACCCAAGACATGCTGGACGCGATCTTCGCGCCTCTTCCTCCTGAAACGCAATGGAACCCTCTATGAGCTACGAAACGATCCTGGTCGAACAGAAGGGCGCTGTAACACTCATCACGCTCAACCGGCCGCAGGCGCTGAACGCCCTGAACTCCACCGTTCTGGCAGAGCTGACGAAGGCTTTCGC
>NZ_FXUI01000047.1:0-2380 GCF_900182875.1 Novosphingobium panipatense | reverse complement strand
AACGCACACAATCGGTGACGCGGGGTGGAGCAGCCCGGTAGCTCGTCAGGCTCATAACCTGAAGGTCGCAGGTTCAAATCCTGCCCCCGCAACCAGTCCTAACTGACATTCTTCGGCTTTACGCTTCGATCCCGCCTTCCTGGTGCGCTTCGCGCGGTCAGATGCGATCGTCAGAATCCCGGCAAGATCGCCGTGGACCTCCACCACCAGCTCTCGTCCTTCCGGCGTAACGACGATCTGGTCGATCAGTGAGCGGATGATCTCATTCGCCTTCAGACGATTGCATTCGTCGCTCTGAGTAGCCCCTAGATTTCTAGACGCCTTCTGCTTTCAAAATCTGCTGCCGTTCGAACTGGGTGGTGACAGCATCCCGTTCCTGACCTGCTTGCGCACGGGGTTGTAGAACATCTCGATGTAATCGAACACGTCCTGCCGGGCCTCATCGCGTGTTTTGTAGGTCCGGCGCCGGATGCGCTCACGCTTGAGCGAGGAGAAGAAGCTCTCGGCGACGGCGTTGTCATGGCAGTTACCACGCCGGCTCATCGAATGCTCAATATTGTGAGCCCGGATGAAGGCTGCCCAGTCCATGCTGGTGAACTAGGAGCCTTGATCCGAATGGATCAGCACCCGCTGCTTCGGCTTGCGCCGCCAAACTGCCCTGTGCAGCGCTTGCAGCATCGCATCGGTGGTCTGCCTGCTTTGCATCGACCACCCCACCACGCGGCGGGAATAGAGATCGATCACGACAGCCAGATAGGCAAAGCCTTCCACGGTGCGGATGTAGGTGATGTCTGTCACCCAGGCCCGATCGGGGGCAGCGACGTCGAACTGGCGATCCAGAGTGTTGTCGACCGCGAGGGATGGCTTGCCGCCATAGCTCCCTGGCCGGCGTTTGTAGCCGATCTGCGCCTTGATATCCGTCAGCCGGGTCAGCCGGGCAACGCGGTTCGGACAGCAGGTCTCGCCCTGATCCAGCAGATCGTCGTGTAGCTTGCGGTAGCCATAAACCTTGCCGCTGTTGTTCCAGGCTTGCCGGATCAAGTCTGTCTGCCGAGCATCGTCCTGGGGCCTTGGCTCAGCGGGTTCTTCTGCCAGGCATAGAAACCGCTGGGTTGGATGCGCAGGCACCGGCACATCGACCGAACCCGGAACTGGCCACGATGCTCGGCAACAAATGCGTATCTCACTTTGCATCCCTGGCGAAATACGCGGTGGCTTTTTTAGTATATCGCGCTCCTCGGTCACCCGGGCCAGCTCGCGCTTCACCTGGCGGATCTCCGCATCCTTGCCGGCATCGCCAGACACAACCTTCGCCAGTTGCCGCTTCCATGCGTACAGCGAATGCTGACTGACGCCGAGCCGTTCAGAAACCTCCGCTACCGGATACCCGCGCTCCGTGATCTGGGCCGCCGCATCACGCTTGAACTCATCGCTGAAATTGGGCTTCCCCATCGTCGTCTCCTCTCCTCAAAATTAGGATAGAAGGCGTCCAGAAATCTAGGGGCTACTCAATCCATCCAGCGCCCAACGCAATCCTTGACCATTTGCGCACGCCGGTAAGTCTGTCCTCGCACCATCGACCGCGAAATTGATTGCGCCTGTACTCGGATTGGTGACAAGCTCGGTAATTACGCCAGTACTGGAGGCAAGGGCGACGAACGGCTTCGAAATTGCTACAAGAGCGTAATTGCTCACGGGTTTGGCAGAAAGAGGTTGCGCGGCATGTGAATGCCTGATTCACCTGTGCATGCCGCCGCCCGCGCTTCATGTCCTGAGCGAAGCCGAGAAGAACGACCTTCTGCTCGCGCAGCGCGATATGATCGAGCGTATGGCAGCGCCAATTTCCGAACTGGAGGCGCTGGTCGGCAAGCCGCGCAAGACGTCGAAGAACTCGCATGTGCCGCCCTCGAAGGATGATTTCGGCAAAGGTGGAGGCAAGGGCCGCAAGGCGAAGCCGGGCAAGCGTCCCTCGCGTGAAGGCAAGCATCGCCCACTTGCGGAAACGCCGGACAAGATCGAGCGGGTCATCGCTGCTGCCTGCGGCCATTGCGGAAGCGACGTTTCCGGCCAGACCCGGCGGTGCCGGCATCGTTACGATCATATCGACCTGCCGCCGATCCGCCCGGTCGTGACCCGGGTGGAACTGCTGGGTGGGCGCTGCCGGGGTGTGGACACCGTCATCGCGCGCCAGCCCCGGCCGGAATGGAGCCGGGAACCCCGTTTGGACCGGGCATCCGCGCTTTGCTCGCCTATCTGCACCACAGCCATCATGTCAGTTTCGAGGGCTGTCGCGCATTGCATCGGAACTGTTCGGCCTGAGCATCTCCCAGGGCGCCATCGCCAATGCCTTCCGGCGCATGGAAGCCGGCATGGCGACGGC
>NZ_FXUI01000046.1:0-2566 GCF_900182875.1 Novosphingobium panipatense | reverse complement strand
CAGTTCGGGCATATTCTCGAAATTCATGCCGTAGATTCCGGCAATCGCGGTAGGCACCGCGAGGATCGCGGCCCAGGCGGCAAGCTGACGCGTGATCGCACCCTGGCGCTGCTGTTCGAGCAGGTGACTCGCCTCGAACACCGAGATCAGGATGTCGCGGATGCCGGTGATGGCGCTCTCAACCCTGAGCATGTGATCGAGCAAATCACGGAAATAGGGTTTCCTTCTCACGATCTGGCTTTTGAGCCATTCGAGCATGGAATCTTTTGCCATCATGGGCGTCGTCGTCGCTCTCGGCAGCATCGTCTACCGGGCCAGCATCCGCCGGTCATCAACGTAGGGGTCACGACGGTGGAGCGAGCGGTCGGCTCTTCAAGCCCAACGCGATCGGCTCATTTCTCGCTCACCAGTCGTGAACTAACGGCAAATTTGTCAGAATTTGAGGGTGAAAGTGATTTATGGCCCTCATTTTTGTTTCAAGCAGCGCCTGCCGAATGCATCTCTGCGATTGATGTCTTCTGCAAAAGCTTGTTGGCATCGGATGCTCGCTGATCACACCTAACCCGTAATCGTGCCTCTGGCTGACATACCCGACAAACGTATAAGCTCGCCATGCGCGGGCGTCACCAACCCAATTCCGCGTGCGATCCCAAGCGCACAAGCTGCAAGGTGTCGTCATCGGGCTTGCGGTAAATCAGCACGAGGTCGGGCTTTATGTGGCAATCGCGATGGTCGCGCCAGTCGCCGGTCAGCGCATGGTCGCGGTGGCGCGGTTCAAGCGGCTCGTCGGATGCCAGCGCCTCGATGATCGGGATCAGGTCAGCGTCCAGCGTCTTGGCGTGCTGCCCCTTCTTCTCCCGCTTGTAGTCGCGCTTGAACCGCCCGAAGCGTTCAATCGTCCGCATTGAGGTCGGCCATCAGGTCGACCACCGTGGCGAACCGCTTGCCCTTTCCCTCGCGCGCTTCCTTCATGGCCTCGATCGTCTCGGCATTGGGCACCAGCGGTTCAAACGGCAAGGCCTTGTCGCGGGCAACGCGGGTCAGCATCAGGCGCACGGCATCGGAGACGGTCAGCCCCATAGCAGCCAGCACGGTCGCGGCTTCCTCCTTCACCGCTCCGTCGATCCGGGTCTGCACAAGAGCGTTTGCGGCCATGTCGATTTCCTTTCTGCATGACGATGTAATGCAAGCGAACGCAAAGTGCAATCAGGCAAAGCCCCGGCTATCGACATGGCGACCGGGCTTCGCGTTTTTCACCTTCAATGCTGTGAGTGCCATCGGTTCGGGGCCCTGATCGGGAATGTTGGGGCCGTTCTCACACTTTCGGTGGGCAAACGGTCCCACAATCGTTCCCACATTTTGGGCCAAATTCAGGCAAATCAGGGAGACGACCGCGAACAACTTACAAGACAAATCGTTGCTTTTTCAGTGTAGGTAGGGGTAGGGACGCCATCAGCTCGCTTGACACAAGGTTCTACACTCGACAGCGGGGTCCTCTACCACCGGGCAATTCTGCAGGATGCTGCAAACCGCGCGATATCAATGGCGGGCGAAAATTCGCTGACCGGCGCTGCCGAAGGCCACCACCGTATAGGGTTGGCGGGCAGCGCCTGCCACTTCCATGCCCTCCGAACCGATCGGCATCCCCGCAACCGCAATGCCTTTGACGCCCGCAGGACGGGTCGCCAGCAAGCGCTTGACGTCGGATATCGGGACATGGCCCTCGATCATATAGCCATCGACGATCGCGCTGTGGCAAGATGCCAGCGTCCGGGGCATGCCGGCCTTGCGCTGAAGCTCGCTGCGCGACGCATCGTCACGCATGACGACCTTGCGTCCCAGCTTCGCGCGCACGGCCTGCGCCCACTTCTCGCAACATCCACATCCCGGATCCCGGTGGACGACGATATCACTGGCCGCAAGCGCTACGCCGGGCATGGCGAGGAACAGCAAGGCGACGAATAGGCGGGTCTTCATGAAATGACTCCCGGAAGAACGATAAGCATGGGGCAGAGGCCCCTTCTTTTCTATACGCATCAATGCGCCCCTCCCCTCATCACGCAGATGATTTTACGATGGCGGGCGGCCTCCAGGCTAGCGGCAGGGACACAAGCAGCGCTAGCGATAGACCACCAATCCCCCACAGAACGAGCGGCTGCGCCCCGGGAGCGACGATGGCTATCGCCAGCGGCGCGAGCGCCTGCCCGATGCTGGCGGCGGAATGCTGGAAACCGAGCTTCACGCCTGAAGGGGCCCCGCCGCCGCTGATCCAGAAGCTGGTGACCAATCGAAGGGTTGCCGAGCTCCAGCCGGCAGCAACGATGATCCCACTGAGCTCGGCCATACTCGCGGCGACAGGAAACATGAAAAGTGCCACAGCCAGCAGGCCCAGCGTCAATCCGGCAAGCCGCCTCGGCACAGTGACCAGCCAATCCAGCTTTGCATGGAAGATCTGTGCCGCCAGCATGCCCAATCCGCAGAGACTGAGCATCCAGGCGATCTCTTCGCGGCTCAGCGAAATGGCGCTCCGCGTCACCAGGAGATTGACATGCATCGCCGCCAGCCC
>NZ_FXUI01000045.1:0-2648 GCF_900182875.1 Novosphingobium panipatense | reverse complement strand
TATAGCGCGACGATCTGGATGAGAGGCGCGCGTCAATCAGGATGAGAACAGATTGTCGCGGCGCTGCCGTGAGTGCCTGTTCGGATTGTCGCTGGCAAGACCTATTCGGCGGTCTGATTGTCGCGGGGCGACATTTCCTCGACGGTTTTGATGGTCGCGTAGGTTGGTGGTCTTCCGGCGCGTGATTGTCGCTGGAGGGCGGAGCGCCGGCGGTAGCTCTCGACGTTCATTTCGAAGATGGTGGCGTGGTGGACCAAGCGATCGACGGCGGCGAGCGTCATGGCGGGATCGGGGAAGACGCGGTTCCATTCGCCGAAGGGCTGGTTGGCGGTGATCAGCATCGAACGGCGTTCGTAGCGGGCGCTGATCAGTTCGAACAGGACCGAGGTTTCGGCTTGGTCCTTGGTGACATAGGCGAGATCGTCGAGGATCAGCAGGTGATACTTGTCGAGCTTGGCGATGGCGGCTTCGAGCGCGAGCTCGCGGCGCGCGACCTGAAGCTTCTGGACGAGGTCGGAGGTGCGCGCGAACAGCACGCGCCAGCCATTCTCGATGAGCGCCAGGCCAATGGCTGCGGCGAGATGGCTTTTGCCGCCGCCGGGCGGGCCGAACAGGATCAGATTGGCGCCCTTCTCGAGCCAGCCATCGCCCGAGCACATCGCGGTGACCTGTGCCCGGCTGATCATTGGCACGGCGTCGAAGGCGAAGCTGTCGAGGGTCTTGCCCGGTGGCAGGCGTGCTTCCGAGAGATGCCGTTCGATCCGGCGCCGGTCGCGTTCGGCGATCTCGTGCTCGGCGAGCGCGGCGATCAACCGGGCGCCTGGCCAGCCTTCCTTGTCCGCGCGGGCGGCGAAGTCGCCCCAGACCAGCTTGATCGCGGGCAGGCGAAGGTCGTTGAGGATGAGGCTGAGCCGCTGGGCGTCGATGGCGTGAGGCGCCTTGGTCATGCGGCTTCTCCCAGCAGCAGATCATCGTAGATAGTCAGCGGCGCGAGTTCGACGACCACCTCGGGCAGCGTCGCCGGGTCGGGGGCGAAGCGCTCCCGCAGCGCGGCGATGTCGGGCAGACGGCCGGCGGCGAGTTCAGCGCCGAGCATGTCGGCCAGTTCGGCCTCGCAGCCGCGCTCGTGCGCCAGGCTGAGCAGGTCGACCATCAACCGGCAGGCGGTGCGGTCAGGCAGCGCCTCGATCAGCCGCTCGAAGGTGCGGGCGTAAGCCTCGCGCGGGAACAACTGGTTGCGATAGACCAGCTTCATCAGCGCCATCGGCTTGCGCCGCAGGCTGTGGATCACATGCCGGTAATCGACAACATGGCCGTGTGCGCCATTGGGCAGCGAACGACCGCGCTGCAGCGTCATCAGATGGGTGCCGCCGATGAACAGGTCGAGCCGGTCATCGTAGAGCCGGACCCGCAGGCGGTGACCGATCAGCCGTGACGGCACGGTGTAGAAGACTTTCCTCAACGTGAAGCTGCTGGTCGATGTGATCGTGACGATCGTCTCCTCGTAGTCGCTGGTGCGCCGGTCGGGCAGCGGCTGCAGGGCGGCGCGCTCGGCGTCGATGCGGGCGCCATTGCGCCGGTTCTTGGTCGCCACGATCTCGTCGATGAAGCGGCGATAGGCCGCAAGATCGTCGAAGTCGCGCGACCCGCGCAGCAGGAGCGCATCGCGGATCGCCGCCTTGAGATGCCCGTGCGCGCTCTCGATACCGCCATTCTCGTGCGCGATGCCCCGATTGTTGCGCGTCGGCGTCATGCCGTAATGCTCACATAGCGCGTCGTAGCGGGTGGTGAGATCCGCCCTGGCCCCGGCCTCGAGATTGCGGAACGCGGCCGACAGACTGTCGCTGCGGTGTTCGCCGGGTGCACCACCCAGCGCCCACAGCGCGTTTTGCAGTCCTTCGGCAAGCGCGACGAAGCTCTCGCCGCCCAGGATGACATGGGCGTGCTCGAAGCCCGACCAGATCAACCGGAAGTGATAGAGGCGATGGTCGAGCGGCTGTCCGGCTACCAATACGCCCAACTCTCCCATCTCGGTAAAATCCGACAGGCCGAGCCTGCCTGGCTCGTGTGTCTGACGGAAGATCACCTCCTGCTCGGGGCCATGGATCGCGCGCCAGGAGCGGATGCGCCGCTCCAGCGTGCGCCTGATCCCCGGATCGAGATCGGGGTGGCGCCGGCGCATCTCCTCGAAGATCGCCACGGCCCGCAAGCCCGGCCCAGCCTTGAGGAGCGGCACGACCTCCTGCTCGAAGATGTCGGCAAGCGGATCGGGCCGGCGCCGCTCGCGCGGCGTGCCACGCTGCGAAGGGAGCATCGGATCCCCGGCGATCCGATAGCCGGTCGCCGTGCTGAACCCCGCCTTCGCGGCCGCCACCGCGATGCTGTTGGTCTGTCGAAGCTTCATGAAGAACCTCATCTGATGATCGTTGACGTGGCAACCCGGCACCCACGGCATCTCCCTCAACCCGGAAAATGCTCGTGAATATCGGGCCGGCCTCGACCATCAGCGGCCTCTTTGACGAAGGGCCATCGGGTGTTGGGGTGCCGTCTACGGGCCTCGGGCTACGCCCTCCGCCCTCCGCCGACACCCCAACACCCGATTCTCATCCTGATTGACGCTGCGCTCTCATCCTGTTTGTCGCGCGGCA
>NZ_FXUI01000044.1:0-2694 GCF_900182875.1 Novosphingobium panipatense | reverse complement strand
GGAAGTTCCACGGGATGATCTGACCGACGACGCCAAGCGGCTCGCGAAAATGATAGGCGATGGTGTCGGCATCGATCGTCGAGATCCCGCCTTCCTCGGCCCGGATGCAGCCGGCGAAATAGCGGAAATGGTCGATCGCGAGCGGAACGTCGGCAGCGCGCGTCTCGCGGATCGGCTTGCCGTTGTCGATCGTCTCGGCAAGCGCCAGCAACTCCATATTATCCTCGAGCCGGTCGGCGACGCGATTGAGAATCCTGGCGCGGTCGGCGGGCGAGATCCTTGCCCATTGATCCTTGGCGGCGTGCGCCGCATCGAGCGCGCGCTCGACATCTTCCGGCGTCGACAGCGCAAACTCGGCGATCTGGGCGCCATTGATCGGGCTCGTGTCCGCGAAATACTCGCCGCTCGCTGGAGCGCTCCATCGACCACCGATGAAATTATCATAGCGGTGTCGGAAGGACGCCGCAGCATTGATGGTCCCGATCGCCTTCTCGAACATCGCCTGTCTCCATCTTTACCGATGCCTGATGAAGTAGGCCTTCTGATGAGACGGCCTATAAGTAAGTTCCGCAGACAAAAATCAGGCAGAGTTTTTACGAAGCGCCAGGCTGGACACGCAAAAGAAGCCGATGATTTTCTCATCAGCTCATAGATTATCTCGTCGCCTAAGCAGGCAATGGCTCTCGCCATTCAATCGCGGCGCAGAGGTCACTGAAGTTGATCCGGCCATGCTTGGTCGGACCTCTTAATCGTAAGCGCGGACCCGCAGCTCGGTGCCAACTCCTGGAGCTTTACGCATCGCGGGCTCCTCTCTCTCGCGGTGGACGCCTGCTTCTCGTTATGAAATCCTAGAAACTTGGAACACCTCTTGAAGAACAGGCCCGCCGCGGGGGCAGCGGCGGGCCCTCAGCCCCAGGGGTCTGTTCTCGGGGCTGGAAACCTCACATGTCGCTCATCGGCTTGTCGGCCATAGGCGTGGCCGGTTTCTTCTTGGCGGCCGGCTTTGCCTTTTTCATCGGCATCTTGCAGCAACCGCTCTTGGGCTTGCCAGCCTTGCTCGAACCGCTCCCCTGCGACGAGCCACCAGACATTCCGGCCATGCCCGCAGCGCCCTGCTGGCCTTGCGGCTTCTGCATGCCGGCTTGGTGATCCTGCATCATTTGGTCGTGCATCTGCTGCCCTCCATGATCCATCCCCTGCTGATGGGCATGGGCGGTGGATGGCTTCGGCTGCGCAGGGGCGTGCTGGGGCGCGGCGGGTGCCGATTGCGCCAGACCCGCGCCAGCGAAGTTCAGGGTCGCCAGGCAGCCGATCGCGCCGACTAGAAGTTTCGTCTTTCGCATTGTGGTTCTCCGCATGATGAGTCCTTGCCCGATCGCCGTTTGCGACCGCGACCATACCGACCCCTCATGCGGGCTTGGCCCTTTGGTCTGAATACGTAAGTTACGAATCCGCACTGGATCAGGACTGGCAGGCCCGCGATCTTGCGGGCGAAACCATGGTCCAAGGGTCCAGCGGATTCATGACTGCATCGCATTAAAGCTCGTGCAGACCTTTATTCTGAAACGCAATTGGCCCGCCGGGGAAACGGCGGACCAACGTTGCGGCCCGGTCAAACGATACCAACGCCTTGTATGGTGAGGCTTTGATCAACCGACCTCTGATGGGCTTTTGGTTCAGCACCCCCCGCCCGACCGATGCGACATGTCAGAAGCCCCCTCCTGGCTCCCCGATTCCCGCATGGCCATCCGGTGGCCTCGCATCATCTCACCGTGCATCTGGTCCTTGCCGTGCCGCATGCCCTCCATATGGGCCGTGCCGGACTGAGCCGGCGCAGGCTTGGCCTTGAGCGTCTCCTCGAGATCCGGCATGTCCGACGGCATGCCATCGGCGAGAACAGGCCCGGCACCGAGGGCAAGGAGGCCGAGGGCTGCGAGCGAAGTGATAACTACCGTTTTCTTGCGCACTATCGATTCCTTCAAGTCTGGTTTCCGTTCGACCGGCTTCAGATCCGGTCGTTTCTCGCTCCTCCGGGAGCTTGCCCTTGAGATGGTATCGGTCCTGACCCGGCAGTATACGTAATATGCGAAGCGGGTGGTCAGCCGGTCATGTCCGCCATCATTCGGCAGCTCGCCGCGCATTTCTTGCAGGTGGCCGAGCAACGCGCGATCCGCTGGTCCTCGCTATGACGCCCGCATTCCTCGGCGCAGCGCTCGCAAGCATCGGCGCAGGCGCGGCACAGGATGCGGTGCAGAGCCGATTCCCGCAGCATCGAGTTGGCTGTCGCCTGGCACAGTTCCGCACAGTCGTTCAGCATGGCGATCAACGACGCGCTCGCCAGCGCGCTGCTTTGCTTCGTCAGCCAGGCGGCGGTTTCGAGGCACATGCGGTGTGAAGCCAGGCAATCGTCGATGCAGTCCGTCATCGACATCGCCATCCCTTCCATTCGATGCTGCTGCCCCGCCGCCGGCGCAGCCAGCGTTCCGGCGGCGGCAAGGCCGGCGCCCGCCATCAGCAATTCGCGTCTCTCGATCATCATGCACCCTCCATCGGCTATCCCTTGCGCGGTGTGCCGCATCCGGCGGCCTCAGCCGTCGCCGGCGACCCATCCGACGCCGCACGCGCCTTCTCCCGCGCCATCCGGGTTTCCTCCCAGGGCCAGTGACCGTTGATCTCGACCCCGAGCGAGATGTT
>NZ_FXUI01000043.1:0-2836 GCF_900182875.1 Novosphingobium panipatense | reverse complement strand
TGCTGCTGCGCAGCGCGCGAGCGCGCCACAAGCTCAGCAACTTCCGCCGCAACGGGCGTCTCGGCAATCAGTTCGGCAGTCGCCATGTGCAAGGTCCTCGATTCCCACGGGTTCCGGGCCGTTTACGGCCGCTTCGGTTTCCACTGGATAGGCGCATCGGCAGAATGCATGCAAACGGCATTTTTGCGAGCAGTACCTGCATTTTTGCAGGCCCTGTTTTTCAGTAACGAGCATTCGGGATTGATGCAGAACAAGCCGCCTCGAAGTCAGACCGCATCAAGAATGGGCCGCGAGAGGACCGCATTGCAGTTCGACACCAAATGCGCGAAGCCTTTCGCGATGATGCAAGCACCGGATTGGAATGACTACCAGACCTTCCTCGCCATCGCGCGCGAAGGTCAACTGATGCGAGCCGCCAAGCGGCTGGGCGTCAACGCAACCACCATAGGGCGCCGCCTGCGACGCTTGGAAGCCCAACTGGGGCAAACGCTCTTCGAGCAGACCCGAGAGGGTCAGTTGCTCACCGAAGCGGGCGAAGCGCTGCTGGCCAGCGTCGAGGCCATGGCTAAAGCGGCAAGCACGATCCCGTCCCAGGATCCGGAGGGACCGATCGGCACCTTGCGCATCAGTGTCTCGGAAGGCTTCGGGACATGGTTTCTTGCTTATCGCCTGCCCCAATTCAACGAGCTTTATCCTCGTATCACCGTGGATCTGGTCGCAAGCACCAGCTACCTTAACCTGTCCCGTCGAGAGGCCGATGTCGCGGTTTTCCTGTCTCGGCCACGCGCAGGGCTGCTGGTCGCGAGGAAACTGGCGCCGTACGATCTACGGCTTTACGCGAGCAACGCATACCTCGAGAGGCACGGGACACCGACTTCGCTCCCCGCCCTGGCCCACCACAAGCTGGTCGGCTACATTCCGGATCTCCTGAGCGCTCCTGAACTCCGCTACCATCAGGAAGTTTACCGTGAATCCCGGGCGACCCTGCGCTCCTCAAGCATAAACGCGCAGTTCGCCATGATCCTGGGCGGAGGCGGGATCGGTGTTTTGCCATCCTTTATCGGCGACCTGATGCCGGAACTGGCCCGCGTCGTTTTCGATGTCCGGCTGCAACGCAACTTCTGGTTGGTGATGCACAAGGACACCCAGCAACTGCAAAAGGTGAAAGCATTCCAGTCCTGGATGCATGACGTGCTCGTCTCAGGCGGCGGCCGGCAGCTTGCAGGCGTGCCCGAAGAATAGGCTATGCCACTCCCATAGGTGCTGCTCAGCTGGAGACCCGCAAGAACCGGTATTTTTGCAGCGAAGCGACCGGGTTTGATGAGGCTGAGGCTGCCGGAACACGGAAGAGGAAGCCTTCAGATGGATTTCCGCGACAGCCGGCGCCGAGTTTGCCGGTTTGCAGGCAGAGTCAGCCCGTGCATTCCCGGCGTTCGTGGAAGATCAGCCTGTTGAAGTTGTAGGCCAGGTTGCAAAGGGTCAGCTTCGCTTCGGCACGGGCCAGGCCGATCGTGCGGATAAACAACCGAACCTGTTCTTCTGATGGGCGAAGACATGTTCGACACGGGCGCGGATGAGGATTTGGCAGCGTTGGCCCGCGCGGTTGCCTTCGACATGGGCTCCCATGGGTTTGCGCCGATGGATGCGGGACGTGAGCATCCGATCCGACCACCACTTCTCGTTACGCCTGGAGCGATAGGCGCTGTCGGCCCAGACCTCGGAACTCATGTTGTCCGTGCTGACGACGTGCGGGAGCAGCCGCCCGTCCGCTGCTGAAGCCGAGGCCACCACCATTTCCCGGATGAAGCCGAAGCGACGGTCGATGCCGATGTGGGATTTCTAGCCGAACACCGGCAGAGCAATCATGGGCAGTGGCGTGCCATCCTCGCGATACTGCACTTTTCCGCCGATCTTGAGTGTCCACCGCGCATCGGTGTCTTTCTGCGCGGCCTTGTTCGGTTCGTCCGGCCAGATTTCTTTCGCGCTCTTCCCAGACTTGAGCGCCTGGCGTTCCCCTTCGGTATTGCGCTGCTTTGGAGCGGGCACCAGCGAGGCATCCACAATCTGCCCGGACATCGGAATGTAGCCCTTCTTCTGAAGTTGCCAGTCAAAGGCCTTCATCACCCGTGAGTGTTCCCGCCGGATCGTGTTCTCGTCCGGTCTCTGGTCCCCAAGCGACGCCCCAGAAATCGCAACCAACTCAGCCGATCACGGATCATGAACTCCATCCGAGCGTCAGACAGATTGTGCTGCGCCTGCATACCCCCAAACGCAAATCGCTGTCCGGGCATCCAGCGGGTTTCGATGGGATGCGATGAAGCCCCGATTGCGTAATTGCTCACGGGGTTGGCCAAGGCCTGAAGGCCCAGGCGACGGCGAACTTACCCTCGACGAGTTCGCGCACGGCCTGGGGGCCTGACTTTTCGTGCAGGCGAGCTGTGCCGGTCACGGAGCGATAGCCAGCGTAGATTTAGTCGGATCGGAAGCCGTTTGTGACCTTGCGGAACACGACCGAGGGACGGATCTCGCGCTCGGATATGTGGTGGGTCGCAGGGACGTCGCGGCTGGAGAGGAAAACGAAGAATTTTCCCCTTCAGGCTTGATCTGTTTGAGCAATATCTTGCCTGCGGGATGCGCGATAGGCATCCCGCATGAGGCGGGTCAGTACGGTATCGGCTTTGGCACAGTAGGCCGCCAAGGTCGTATCCTTCAGGCTGCTTTGTCGCTTGCCGATGCGGATAGCCCAGCGCAGATGGTCGCGGACCTTCGGGGCAAAGGCCCGGTCACCGCAGTCGATGGCATATTGTACGTCGCGCAGGACATGGGCGAGGCAGAC
>NZ_FXUI01000042.1:0-3738 GCF_900182875.1 Novosphingobium panipatense | reverse complement strand
GAATACATCTTATCTGGATCTCCGGATAAGACGTATTCTTTGCAGTCGAGATTTATGTCGAGTGGTTCGCGCGCGGGCGCAGGTTTCCGTGATGAAGACATCGTTTCTACTCCAGATAATTAAGGTTGTGGGCGATGTCGGAGGCGAGAGACCTCCGGAGCTATGCTCGTTTCCGAACGTCGTTGAGCATCATGATCAGCGGGTCAGCCGGAGGCCTGAACCGGCCTGGCTTGATCGCTGGCGAGCCGTGTGCGGCGAGGATGTGCAGCTTTTCTTCCGGATCGGCGCGCAGGTAGGCTTCAGTGCTCTGGATGCTGGCATGGCCGAGCCAGAGCGCTACTTTGCGAATGTCGCCGGTCGCAGCGAGCGTGTGCATTGCGCAGGAATGCCGTAGCACATGAGGCGTGGCCCGCTTGCGCAGCAGCGACGGCTGCTTCTTTGCCGCCGTGGCGACATGCAAGGCCAGCCTGAACGCAAATCCATCGCGCGTCATTGGCTCGCCTTTGGCGTTGAGGAATATCTCCGCCGCCTGACATGGCGGCCTGACGGCGAGCCAAGCCCGCAATGCTGCCTGCGTCTCGCGCCACAGGGGCAAGACGCGCTCGCGTCTGCCCTTGCCGATAATGTGAACCGTCGCGAGCGAGCGTTCTGGAAAGTCTTGTATCTGCAGCGACAGCAACTCGGCGACCCGCAGGCCACCGGCATAGGCAAGGTGCAGCATCGCCCGATCTCGAGTGCCCAGGCGGGACCGAGGATCAGGTGCGTCGAGCACCGCAGTAATCTCATCTCGTGTCAGATAGTCGATGAGGGTCGTGTCGGTCCGCTTTGTCGGCACGGCACGAACACGCAGCGCCAGGTCGAGGCATGCTGGGACGCGATACTCGACGTAACGGAAGAACGCCCGGATCGCCGCGAGCCGGGCATTGCGAGTTCTGGGGCTGTTCTTGCGCGCATCTTCCGTATGGTCGAGGAACGCCATGATCAGCTCGGGATCGAAATCCTCGATCGTGAGGTCAGTTGGCCTTCGCCTGAGCCGATCGGCTGCGAACCGGACCAAAAGCGCGAAGCAGTTCGCATAGGTCGTCACCGTATGCGGGCTGACATTACGCTCGCGGGGAAGATGATCCCGCAGGAACGCGGCGAGATGGGGAGCGAGCGCGGTCATGCTGCACCTCCCAGGAAAAGCTGCTCACCCGCGACAGCGATGTCGCGAAGCAGCACCGGCGTGGCTTCGAGATACCAGTATGTGTTGGCCACGTCCGTGTGGCCCAGATAGGAGCTGAGCGCTGCCATATGATGTCGGATCGCTTCCCAATCGCGAGGACAGGACTCCAGCGACCGAACGGCGAACGTGTGCCGTAGGTCATGGACGCGCATGCCGGGATCTCCGGGCGGGCCACGAAAACCCAACTCGCGCGCTAATCTGACGAACATTATATAGGCGCGCGTTGTGCTGGGGGCGTGCCCTCGGATGTGAACGAACAGATCATTGCCGTGGGCGCCGAGCTTCCGCCGAACAGCGAGATAAGCCTCCAACGCCTTGCGCGTTGATGGCTGGATCGGCAGGAGGCGTTGCTTACCGAACTTCCCGTTGCGGATGATCAGGCCGTCGGCGGTGAAATCCTCGCGCTGCAATGCGAGCGCTTCGGAAAGTCGTAACCCGGTTGTTGCGAGCAGCCCGAACAAATAGTGGTAGGTGTGTGGGCTAATCTTGCCCTTGGGCGGAAGATCAAGGGCGGCCTGCATGATCGCCTGAACTTGCTCGGGCTCGATGATGTGAGGCGTCGGGCGACGTCGCTTCCCTCTCCCGAATACGCCAGCTGGGGGCACCCGATGCTGCCGATCCTCAGCATGAGCATAAAGACAGAAGCGACGTAGATGGTCGAACCTGTCCCTGGCCACGTTCTGGGAACTCGCCGACCGGCACCAATCGTAGAGCCGCTCGACTGTGACGTGCCGGTCGCCGAAACCACGAGCATAGGCGGCGAAGAGTCGGAGCAATTGCTCCTGCACCTCAAACTTGCGGCCGAAGCTGCGATGCAGCGCGACATACCGCTCGATCTGGGCGTTCATCATGCCCTGTCTCCGGGCCAATCTTGGGCAACCTTGAGCAGCATCGGAACGTCGACCTTGGCGTAGATGGCCGTCGTCGCTGGGGACCGATGGCGCAGGATCGTGCCGACCGACTCAAGGCCGGCGCCGGCGCGCAGCATCCGTGTGGCCAGCGAATGGCGGAAGGCGTGGGCGCCCGTCGGCACGCCTTCGATGGCGCCCCGATCCAAGACACGCGCGACGATGCCGGCGATCTCAGCCGACGAACTGAACGGCCGAAAAGGAGCTTGCACCCGAACGAACAACACCTCCTCGGCGATCGGAGGGCGGGACCGCTCGATATAATCGAGGATCGCGTCCCCGGCATCCTGTGGCAATGGCAGGCGGTCGGGCCGTCTGCTCTTGCCGCTCACCCGAAGATATCCGTCGTTCCAATCGATATCGGTCAAGCGCAACTGGCAGATATCGCCAGCCCGCAATCCGAGTCTGGCGAGTAGCAGGATGATAGCCTTGTCGCGGATCTCCACCGCGGTATCGGCCTGGCAGGACGCAATGATCTTCTCGATCGTTGCATCATCCATGTAGCGTGGCAGGGTGCCGAGACGATAGCGCCTGATCGGTGGAAAGGCGTGTTGGAGCGCCGGCTCGCACTCCCCCCGCGAGACGAGAAAACGCACATAGCTCCGCATGATGCTAGTGATGGTCGAAGCGGAACCCGGCGCCTGAGCGATGCGATGACCGACGATCCGCCTGATGATGCCCGCGTTCAGCTCCGAGGGCTTGGTCAGCTCCGGCAGCCAGTGCTTCACCTCGCCGCAATAGCGCCGGATCGTCTCGGCCGAGCTGCCGCAATGCGCCTTCAGCCACGTCTTGTAGGGGGCCAGAGCATCATCCTGGTGATCCCAGCGGTCGACTTGCGAGAGAATGTTCCGATCGCGAAGAAACCCAAGGAAGCGCCGGGCTCCCTTGCTACGGCGTAGCGGCCCGAAATGACCGACCAGCGTCCCGCGCTTGCGGTAGACCGGACAACGACAGCTGTGGCCGGCATATAGGGCAACATGATCGTCGGTGACATCCTGCCACCGCAGACGAGAAAAGCGGACCCATGCGGCAAAGTGCGCCGCTTCCGAACGGTAGCTCTTGATGACCGCGGCGCTGTAGTGCTCCTGTACCAGGAATACCGCATAGTCCGCCAACAGCGTGTCCAGGCGGTCCACGTCGTCGGGCACGTCGATAACGCCCTGGTCCTCCAGGAAACGGACGAAACGCCGGACTTTACTGGTGAAGCCTGGTCGGTCAGGCTTGTGCAGGGGAAAGCCCTGACAGCGACACCGATGCTTCTCGAAACGTCGGACGACAGCGTCATCGACGGTCGATACCGCGATGCCCTGTTGTTCGATCCAGAACAGGAAATGGCGAGCGGCAGCTTTGTAAAGCGCTGCTGATCCTGCCGCACTCCCCAGAAGAGAAGAGTGGAAGGCGGTGGATAGAGCTTCTGAGGTGGGAGCGTCTCCCGTCCAGGGCTTGGGCCGTCCGTACGAAACGACCGTCTTTGGCAACGTCATAGATCCTCCAGCTTGTTGGTGCTGGGGGCACTTTAATTATCTGGAGTAGAAACGATGTCTTCATCACGGAAACCTGCGCCCGCGCGCGAACCACTCGACATAAATCTCGACTGCAAAGAAT
>NZ_FXUI01000041.1:0-3898 GCF_900182875.1 Novosphingobium panipatense | reverse complement strand
GCCAGAAGCACCGCATGGGCTTGGTGGTACGCACTATCGGCATCGCCCGTGCCCGCATCAAGATCGGGATGGCGAACCTCGCCTATAACTTCCAGGGGTCGGTACATAGAACGGACCCAGATATACGCTCTCATGACTGCCATCCGAGATACTGCCCGAGTTTACCCCTTCGCTGGCCGCAAGACCAGCGTTCGCATTGACCTTGGCGGGTGTGCCGCGGACGCCTGATCGACGACGATTGATCATGCTCTCATCCGCGGGTTGGTTACCGCACTACCCGTATCCGTCGCTGGGCCTATCCTTCGTCTAAGTTCGGGCGTCGGACGAACCTGCCCCACCGTACACCGCGGATTGCCCATCACAGTCGGGTGCCCGCGGCACGCCGGCCAAGGCTATGCAGGTGATGCGCTGGCGCCTCCTCTCGTGATCGTTGTGCGTGGATCAGCCAGCGACCGCCGGTGACACCCGACGGGCGATGTCCCAGGCATAGCCGACCAGTTCACGCGCGATCGCAGTGGTCACCTTCGGCTGCGGCTTGCCGGTGGCTGCTAGGCGACGGTAGCGCTGAGACAGGCGAACCTGTGCCTTCCACCCGATTGCCTGGATGTCCTCGGGCAAGTCGATGACCCGCTCACGGTAGCGCCGTTCCTCGCGAGCGGGCAGCCGATACGACCAGCCCGCCTCGATCAGCATGGTTCGTGCCTGCGCGTTGCCCGCGCGGGTGATCCGGCCTCGCTTGGTCCGGGCGCCGCTGGAGTGCTCGGACGGCACCAAGCCAACATACGCCATCAACTGCTTAGGATTGTCGAAGCGGGTGAGATCGCCTACTTCAGCGACCAGCGTCGCAGCGCTGACCAGCCTGATACCGCGCAGGACCTGCAGATTGCGGACCAGCGGCGCGAAACACCATGCATCCACCGCTTCGGCCAATGCTGCCTCGAGCCGTCCCACTCGCGCCTGCGCCTCCAGCACCCGCTTCTGCATTTCCTCGAATGCCAGCTGTTGGTGGGGAAAATCGAACCGCTGCTCGGACAACCACCGCCAGTACATTTTCGTCCAGGCCGCCTTGCCGCCGAAACGACGATCATGACGCAACAGGAAGCTGCGCACCGTTTGCTTGGCCCCGATGGCATCGTCCTGCGCATTTCGCCGAGCGCGGATGAGATCGCGTACCGCCTCATGCGCTTCGTCCGGCACCCAGATCGCGGTGAGTTCGCCGGCGCGTAGCAGCCGCGCCAGTGTCATCGCGTCACGTCGGTCCGTCTTCACATGGTCGCCCGGGCGTCGCGGCATCATTGAGGGGGCGATGACAATGCAATCCTGCCCCAGCTTCGTCAGCAACCGATGCAGGCCATAGCCACAGGGACCAGCTTCGTAGCAGACGTTCAACGTAACGCCCGGTCCCGTTAGTCGCTTGACCAGCTTTCTGACCGCATCGTCCTCGTTGGCGACTGTTCCGATGAAACGCACCTCGCCTCCGCGCTGTCCATCGGCAACAGCGACCGCAATGGTTTCCTTATGCACGTCCAGACCAACGTATTTCACTGCGTCCGTCATGACTCGCCTCCGCTGCTGAAAAATCCATCATCAGCATCTCAGATTCGAGCCTCCGAGGCTCGGGCAGTCATGGGGTCTAAGCGCTAGCTGGCCGCTCAAGCGTCCGAAAACACCTGTTTGTCGTGCATTCGGTGGATCACACCGTCAAGCCAACGCAGACTTGTCGTTGACCTTAAGCCGAAGAGGATCACTGAATAACTGACTAGGTTTTGCGGTCGGCTGAGAGTGGCAGTTATAGCCTAAAGCTGAATCTGCCTTATCAGCGGGGCGTGGGCAGCTCAGCTTTGGCTTTTTCCCTACCTCGCTGCACGATAGAATGCGACATGGAAGCAGACTGATCCGAGCG
Organism: Novosphingobium panipatense; assembly: GCF_900182875.1. Taxonomy (NCBI): domain Bacteria; kingdom Pseudomonadati; phylum Pseudomonadota; class Alphaproteobacteria; order Sphingomonadales; family Sphingomonadaceae; genus Novosphingobium; species Novosphingobium panipatense. The sequence goes on along the minus strand of NZ_FXUI01000041.1, from coordinate 1,995 downwards.
GTGTCACGTTATACTGGATAGTTGGCTCAACGACTCCGGGCGAGTCTTCCGGTGTGAGCACCTTCTCGAATGGCTCTCGTCGGTTATCCGTCACTCTGTATCTCAGGCTACCGCTTTCAACCGTGATGACTCCCCATACCCGTCCTTGGTTGAATGAACATTGAGCAGCCCTTTGGGAGTGGTCTCCTCAGAGAAAGTGTCGGTGCGCTTGTATAATTGCAGCCCCTCAGGAAGGCCTGGGGCTGTAGTGGTCACGCCACTTGTCCTTCGTAAAGCTCCACCTCGCGGTTGATGAGGATGTCCGCGAGGAACCAATAGGCCTCGCCCCATGCATTCAGAATATCGTCGGTTGCAGCCTCTCCCAATACGTCACGGATCGCTGGAAGGAGCGCGTTAGCTACAGCAGGATAGTGATCAGGCTTGATGTGGGTCTGAACGTGGCGTGCGGCAATCCGTTCGATAGCGGGCTTTAGTGCATCCAGCTTGTCGACGTTCTGAGCAAAGGCGAGGATCGCCGCGGCAAGGCGCTTCGGCTGAGCGCCAGATTCGTGAGCGGCCATGTCGAACAAAGCCTTGATCTCGGGATCGACGAAGAGGCGCTGGTACATGCGCGTGGTGATATCCACGCCATGCTGCTGGAGCGCTGGAGCCGTTGCCTTCACCAAGGCCATGGTTTCGGGGGACAGTGGTTTGGACATACTGAAGTGCTCCCTTGCAGAGTTGGCAACGAAACGATTAGGCCCAGGGGTAGGTTTCCTATTCTGTCGCTCCACCACCCTAAGCTCACGGACCCCGCCATGACCAGGGGTTTGATCTTGTCACGCATAATGCTTCAGCCGGCGTTCAAACGCGTAGCTGGGTTGAAGCGGCGGTGATCGGGAAGGGATTCCAACCCGCAAGATCCGGCTGACGTGAACCGTCCCTGCCACTCGGTAGGGAGCCTTCGAACACCAGGGGCGCTTCAGAGTTCGTCACAAGAAAGGCAGGGACGATCGGGTTTTATCGCACGACGGATGGCTTGTTCGAAACAAGCAGACTACCTTCCCTTGTCGTAATCAGAAGGGACTTCATGCCGCGCGAATATGATGATCCGATATCTCCAGAGGCCATCGAAGAGGCGGCACAGCTTGCTCACAAACTCTGGCAGGAGAAACCGGGTGAGACACTCGACTCCGACGTTGAGAAAGCCATTGGTGAAACGATATGCTCGTGCGCGACGGATATTGAAGATGCCATCGAGGGCACGAAATCCGGCACGCATCGGGAGATAGAAGCGGCAGTGAGAGCTCGGACCTGCGAGCTAAACAGACAAGGTGCGGTCTGGGATGCAGTGGACCAGGCATCATTAGAGTCCTTCCCCGCTAGTGACCCTCCTGCATGGATAAGCCAGAGACCAGCGCGGAAATGACCCAAGGAGACGACGATGGCGTTGAAACATGTGAAGCCGAACGAAATTGTGAATCTCGCTTCCGGAATGGAAGGAAGCGAAGAAGTTGGCCGCGTTGCCCTCGTGAAAACAAGCCAGTTTACGGCGCTTCGCGTATCAGGGGTGACTACACGAAAGTGAGTTTTACGTACGCTAAGAGAGAACCTTTGGCGAACGGACGGGGCGCTGTCATGCGGCGCTGCTTCTTTCTATTTTCACCGCTAACAACGATAAGGGCTTACTCGCCGTTCTCAGTTAAGACTGTCAATGGATATGTTACGCCGTGACGCGCGCGCGCTTTAGCCTTAGCTCTCTGGTGATTATCTCTCAGGTGCTTATCGGATGTGGTCAAGAATCTGTAGATATTGTTAAGCGAAAAGACGGCGCGTTGGTTTACTCTCGCCCCTCCGTGGACACAGCGCTAACCAACTTGATTCGTGGTAAGTTCCAACGAGTTAATGACTGCATTGTGTTTGACCTGCCCCCCGAAAGGTCCCTCATTCTGATGTAGAGTCTGCCCACGAGGAAGGAGCAGACGCATGAGGAAGAGCCGTTTCACCGAGGCGCAG
>NZ_FXUI01000040.1:0-3978 GCF_900182875.1 Novosphingobium panipatense | reverse complement strand
GTGATCGCGGGGGTATCCCCACCCTTCCGCGCTGCGCTTGTGCAGGGCGGGTGATCCCCCTCCCCCGCGATCAGCCCTCATTGCGCCATTCCCCGACCCGGCTCGCCGCTCAGGCAGAAGTCGATGGCGCCCATCGCCTTCGGCTCCATTTTAAGAAGGGAATTGGAATGTTGAACCACGCCAATATCGAACCCAGCGGTTTCAAGGCCGGTGAATATGTTGGTTACACGATGGCCGGGAAAACCTCCTATCTCATGCGGATCAGGCGGGGCGGACGAGGCTGGGAAACATATTACCATGAGCCGCTGGCCAAGGCAGCGGGCGGGTGTTTCAGCTATGTGACCGCGCGGACGCTCAAGGAGATGTCCGGCAAGCTGGACGCCATGGCCCGTCGCCATCAGGCCGGTGACAGCCTTCCCGCAGAGGGGGTGTGACCATGCCCACCCTCGTAGAAACCCGCGAGCAGCACCGGGAACGGATCACACGGGCACTTACCGAACTGGAGCGTTTTTGCGCGCGGCGGGACGATTTTCTGGCCCGGATCGACTGGCAAGCCATGACCAGCGCCGACCGCGAGCAGGTTGAAGATTTCGACCTCGACCTTGCCATGTGCGCGCACGAGCTTGGTTGCGAGATGGCATCCATTTGGCGCGGCGACCACGGCATTTTCTGACTTCCCGATAGGAACGAGCATCATGGAAAGCATCGAAATGCGCTGCCCTCATTGCGGGAGCGCCAGCATTCTTAAGGACGCAGCGGCTGCATGGGACGCCGAAGCGCAGGAGTGGACCCTTGTGTCGGTTCACGATCACGAAACTTGCGAGGATTGCGAGCGGAGCGGCGATTACATGGCCGAGCGGCGCACCTTCGAGACGGCCGATGGATCGGGGGACGCACGATGACCAACGATCAGGAGCTTTTCGCAGCGATCCGAGCCTTGCCGCATATGGCGATCACCAAGGCGGACGGAGAATATCGGATCACATACCGCCTCGCGTCTATCGCCCTTGCCGATCAGCGTCAGCATAGTGCCGACTGGCACCGGGATCACGCCGAGCGGGCGGCTTACTATACGAACGACAGGGCCGATGCCCTTGGCACCGCCAAGTCGCTGTCCGCGCAGATGGTGCGCCTTCTGGACCGCGTGACCAGCAAGGAGGCGGGGAAATGACCGAAGCAATCAAAGACGAGCTGGGCGAACGGATCGTCGCGGCGGGCTTCGCGCCGAACCTCGCCGTTCTGGACATAAACCGTTCGTTCGACGTGCCCCGTGACTTCGCGCTTGCCGCGCCTTGGAATCTGCCCTCGCGCATGTTCCGCTTTCCTATCGAGGTTTGCCCGCCCGATGGCGACCAGCCTCGCAGGATCGGGCTTCGCCATCCCCTGCTGGCCGAACATCCCTATGTGCGGCGCGTAGAAGCCGCGCTGGGCTTCGAGATCGACCGCAACGGTGCTCCCAACCGCTTCGGCTATACCACCGCTCCCACGGCGCGTTGGTGGCATGCCGTCGACCTTATCAGCGCAGGCAAATGGCGCGAATTGCTCGAAACGCAGGATTTCACCGAATCCGGCTGCATCATGCGGGCCGTCGCCTACGGGTGCCGCTATTCCGACCATGAGGACAAGAAGGCCGCCGGTCATATCAACACGGCGGAGGCGCGCGCGATCATGCGCGAAATGGGCGCGACCGAACCCGACGACCGGAGCGCGATCATTCGTGCATTCAGCCAGCCCACGATTTGCCGACAGGACAATGGCAGCGAGCATTGGCCGATCAATTCCGGCCCCGACTGTGCCGAGGATTTGGCATGGGGCTTCATCATCGGCGTCGAGGACGGATGGTTCAGTCGCGACCGTTCCGGCTATCTCCAATGGTCCCAGCTAGGCCGCGACCGCTATGCGGCGGGTGATAGCGCGAGCTTCACCGAAAGCAGCGGACAGGCTGCTTTTGCCTTCTAGGCACCCGATGCCTTTCAGGGAGCCTTTGCCTTCTGATCCCGATGCGCCATGATGCAGGCCAAGAGGTGCGAGATGAACGAAACCGACAATATCCCCCATTCCGAAGCGCAGGCGGCGCTTGATCGCCTGTTAACCGTGGCTTTGTCGGACACGGGGCAGTCACGTATCACCGCGAATTTCCTGCTGGCATGGTGGAACGCGCACGATTGGGGCGGTTTCGATATTGCCGACCTGTTCGGCGTCGATCGGGCGATCGCGGCGGACATGGCGAGCATCTTCGCTTATCTTGGCCAACATGGCGTTGCGACCTATGCCGATGCCTTCGGTCGCAAGGGCGAAATGGTGGAGCTGATCCGGCTATGGCGACGGGCCGATGTGGAGACGGCCGAGGCGTAGCGCCGACGCGCCCCCGCCCTGGCGGCGGCGCTCCCCACCGCCAAGGCGGCGCGGCGGGCGCGGCCATCGGGCCGCGCGGGCGCTATTTGGGATGGTTCATCGCTCGTAAGCTGGCGCACCGCGCTATTGCGGCCATTCTTCCTCTGGCCAATTCCGCGACGTGTGGATGACGTGGAGGATCGTCACCACGCTTTCATCTGCGCTTAGCGCATAGGCAATAATGTAGGGGAGCCGGGCGACTGACTTCTCATAGGTGCCGCTGACCCGTCCGGGGTGGCCAGTCGCGAAATCGGCTAGACTGTCGCCGGTCGCGCGAATCCGCTTCGCAACCCGCCGAGCTGCGTCGGGGTTGTCCTTCGCGATGGTGACGGCTTGTCGTTCCAGATCATCCAGCGCGTCGTTCGACCATTGCACATGCCTCATGCGCCGTTGTTACTGGCAGCTTCTATCGCGGCATCAATCCGATCCATCGCTTCCTTATGCGGAGTGACCCGTCCTGCCTCCATGTCCGCAAGCCCGCGCTGAATACCTTCGATGATACGCAGTTCGCGGTTCACATAGGATTCGACCGCTTCGGCCGCGAGATAGGACCGCGTGCGGCGCGTATTGTGCGCCAATCGGCCCAGCTTCTCCTTGAGATCGGGCGTGACGCGGATCGTCATCGTTATGCTCGCACCCATTGGGGCCTCCTTTCCGTGTTTCGTGCACGTTGTAACACACTTGCCAGCCCATGTCTCCATAAGCTGCACGGGCAGCTTCCCCATGCTCTAGGCCGGACAGCGGCTTTCTAGGTTGGAAGAAGGGCAATAAACGGGGGAAGTCTCCCCCTGAGTTCGAGCCGCGTGCCGCGTCTCGCCCTACCCCCTCTGCGGGGGGACACGTCCCCCCGCAACGCCCCCCGATTGAACCTGTTCGACGCTTGATGCGGCGTTTTTCGGCTACCGGCGCTGGCTGGGATGTGGCTGCGATCAGGCGGCCGGGCCGGTTCGCACAAGGTCCAGCGTCAGCGCATTAGCAGCGGGAGCGGCGCCGGATAGCCGATCTTCGCCAGAAAGCAGCGTCAGCCATTGCCGTCCATAGGAACGCGCGGCCAAGAAATAGACGCTGCCATGACAGCCGACCACGCTGCACCTGTCGAGCTGGTCAAGGGGGGAAGCGCTCGCCCCGAAGCGAAGCGCCTGCACCGAGGCATCCACGCGCTGCTGGATGCCGCAGAGACGGCATTGCGACCGCACATGGGCATTGGCGCGGGCAAGTGCGCCCCATGAGGACGTCCAGCGCGGGAAAAGGCGGTCCATCTGGGTCATGCCGATCCGACTATCAAATCTTCCGCCCTGCCGTCCATCTTCGTTGCGGCAGCGCGGCGCAGACCTCCAGCGCCGACAATGATGCCCGGCCTTGCCGGACGCCTGTGTGAAGGCCGCGCCCGTCATGTCGTGGCGCGGAGAGACAGGGCTTGCCCTGTCCTGTGGCGCCCGCAGACGGGCACGTTCGCTTTTCCCTTGCCTCGATAGTGAGGCGGCAAGCCGCCGCGCTGTTTGCAGGGATTCCGGGGCCTGTTCCTGCCCCCTGGCGCAAGGGCCAAGCCGTCTCGGCCGCAAACGGCCTCGCTTGGTGATCGCG
>NZ_FXUI01000039.1:0-5059 GCF_900182875.1 Novosphingobium panipatense | reverse complement strand
TTCACCGTCTCCGTCATGACTCGTCTCCGCTGCTGACAAATCCATCATCAGCATCTCAGATTCGAGCCTCCGAGGCTCTGGCAGTCATGGGGTCTAAGGCTCGCGCCATGTCGGTTGGATGCGTAAGGGCCTGAACCGATCACGGGGTTTGTCGATTTCGCTCCAGAGATAGTCGCCGGTGAGGCCGATGTGTTCCCAGCCCAGCGGGGCGACATGGGTGACCAGCTCGTCGGGCACGTCGATGCCATCGGCGCGCAGATGGCGCACGGCGCGATCGAGATAGACGGTGTTCCACAATGTCACGGCTGCGGTGGCGAGTGTCAGCCCGGATGCCCGATGCCGCTGGTTCTCGAAGGTGCGATCGCGCAGCTCGCCAAGACGGTTGAAGAAAATCGCGCGAGCGAGCGCGTTGCGTGCCTCGCCCTTGTTGAGAATGCTGCCGGTGCGGCGGCGCTGTTCGGGATCATCGAACCAGTCGAGCATGAACAGGGTACGCTTGATGCGCCCGATCTCACGCAAGGCGCGCGCGACGGGGTTCTGGCGCGGATAGCCGGCGAGCTTGCGCAGCATTGCCGAGGCGCTGACGGTACCGGCGCGGATCGAAGCGGCGAGGCGCAACGTCTCGTCCCAATTCTCCTCGAGGGCGCGAACATTGACCGGACCGGCGACAAGCGCGCGGAGGGTTGGCCAAAGGTCGAGCGGCGATAGGCCGTAAAGGCGGCGCTCGTTGAGATCGCGGATACGCGGGGCGAAGCGGAAGCCGAGCAGATGGCACATTCCGAACACATGATCGACGGCGCCGGCGGTGTCCGTTGCGTGCTCCCGGATCACCAGCTCGCTTTCATGGTCCAGCAGGCCGTCGAGAACATGGGCGGCCTCTCCGGCATTGGCGGCGATGACCTTGGTGTGGAACGGCGTGAATCGGTCGGTCACATGGGTGTAGAACAGCACGCCGGGTTCCGAACCGTAGCGGGCATTATGATCGGCCCGCGCTTCCCCGCGTCCGCCTGCCCGGAAGAACTGGCCGTCAGACGACGATGTATCACCTGGCCCCCATACGCTCGCCAGCGGATGCGCGGTGTGGCAATCGACGATCGCCGCTAGCGCCGAGAGATAGGTTTCGTCGCGCACATGCCATTCCGCCGTCCAGCGCAGGCGCGCCAGGGTCAGCCCGCGTGAGCTTTCCGCCATGCGGCCGAGCCCAAGGTTGGTTGCATCGGCCAGGATCGCCGCCATCAGCGCGGATTGGTCCGATGCCGGGGCACCACTTCGGGAATGGACGAAGTGATCGGAGAAGCCGGACCAGGCCGCGACCTCGACCAGCAAATCGGTGATGCGTACGCGCGGCAGCATCGCGTAGAGTCTGGCTTTCAATGTCTCGGCATCGTCGGACACGATGCGCCGGAAGGGAGAAATCAGCAGTTGCCCGCGCTCGATGGTGACGTCGGTCAGCTCGTCGGCCGCCGCCGCCCGCTCGACCTCGCTCATTCGCCTGCTCAACAGCGTTCGCCGCTCGTCGATCCATGCGGCAAAGTCCGACGACACGGCCAGATTGAGGGTGTTGTCCGCGCGCATGGTCTCGAACGCCGGCACGGGCAGGAGATAGTCGTCGAGCGTGCGGTAGGCCCGGCTGCCGTCCACCCAGATACTGCCTGAGCCGATGCGCTCGCGCAGATGGACGATCACCGCCATCTCATAGGCCCGCCGGTCGATCGTTCCTCCTTCCGGCTGCACGACCTTGCGCCAGCGCGGCTTGATGAAGCTGGTCGGAACCTGCTTCGGGAGGGCCGAACGGCCATCACGATACATTTTCTTCAGCGTCTCGACGGCCGAGAGCAGCGGGTCGCCTGCACGCGATGCGCGAAAGGTGAACGCGGCGAGGAAGGTCGGCGCGAACTTGCGGGCAGCGGGGTAGCGCTCCACCACTTCCGCAAGGCCGTCGTCGCCCGCTTGGGTGAGATCCTCCGCGCAGCGGACGCTGCGCACGAGTTCATCCCACCCCAAACGATCCTCAATCGCCGCGAAGGCATCGCGCCCATCGGCATAGGCGTTGAGCAGCAGGCGGCCGAGCTGGACGTGAATGCGCGCGGTGTCCTTCAGCAGCCGTGCCTGCCCCAGTAATCGATTAGATCGGGTGCGGTCGGCGCGGCGAAACAGCGATCCCACCATCTTCTCGACCATAACAAGTGCGGCGTCGGTCAACGCTGCTTCCATCTCGATGGCGAATGCCGTGAGCATCGCAAGGCGGCGGGACCGTTCGAGACGGCGAAGGTGCTGGGCGGTGACGATGCCGGCGGTTCGCGCGATCACAGCATAGCGTGCGGCATGGATGCGGCGGGCGCGGTCCGCCGTGATCCCGATAGCCCTCACCGTGTCGAGCCTGGCCACAAGGGCTTTCAGGTTCGATGCCGAGGGAGATTCCGACCAGTCGCGTATCCAGCCAAGTGGGGTGCGGCCGTGATCGTCGGAGGTAACAAGTTGCTCTAATGCGGCTTCCTGTTCGGCCGAGCAGTCACGGATCAGACCGATATTGGCGGCTTTGCGCGCTTGCGTTCGGGCGATGAGGGCGATCCGTTCGAGTGTCGATGCGGCGGGCAGGACGATCCGGTCGAGCCGAAGCCGGTCGACCATGCCTGCAACGATCGTTTCGCCACGATCGGTCGATGCAGCGATCTCCAGCCCCAACGAGAGCATGGTTCGCACGTCCGACCTGCTGAAGGGGCGCAGGTCCAGCCATGCTTCGATTTCCGCGCGATGTTCGCGAAGTGTCGTGGCGCGGGCGGCATAGGCCGGAAAATCATTGGGGTGGCACCCGCTCTGTTCGCACAGCAGCGCGACCATGGCGGTCGCCGGCACTTCGCCGGGAAGCAGGCCACGGCCCGGATGGCGCAGATAGCAAATCTGGACAGCGTAGCCGATACGATTGGCTCCGCCCCGCCGCTTCATCACCTGCATCAGGTCGTCAGGACCGAGAGTGTAAATTCGTTCAATCGTCTCGCGGTCTGTCGGGGGATCGAAGATCGCCATGCGCTGCGCGGGTGACAATATGGTCTTGGGCGACATCGGCATCCTGTTTGCGTGTCACGAAACAGCAATCCACACCTGCTCATGGAGCATAGACTGAAAGACGGATTATGTTACATAACAGGAGGAAGTTGACGGGCAACAGCGCCATGTCACGCAATCGGACGTATATGTGACGACGCACATCGGCTACGCGCGGGTGTCCAAGGCGGACGGCAGCCAGGTGCATGACCTGCAACGCGATGCGCTGATCGCTGCCGGCGTCGATCCCGATCATATCTACGAGGATGCCGCTTCAGGGCGGCGCGATCGGCGCCCTGGTCTAGATGCCTGCGTGAAAGCGCTGCGAGCCGGCGATACGCTCGTTGTCTGGAAGCTCGATCGCCTCGGCCGCGATCTGCGTCACCTCGTCACGCTGGTCGATGACCTGACCCGGCGGAACATCGGGTTCAAGGTGCTGGCCGGCGAAGGCGCATCGATCGACACCGGCACCGCCAATGGGCGTCTTATCTTTGGCATCTTCGCGGCGCTGGCCGAGTTCGAGCGCGAGTTGATCGCGGAACGCACCCGCGCTGGTCTCGCCTCCGCCCGTGCGCGCGGTCGGCATGGCGGGCGGCCGTTCAAGATGACGCCGGCCAAGCTCCGCCTCGCGCAAGCCGCAATGGGAAAGCCGGAAACCAAAGTCGCCGAGCTATGCGCCGAACTCGGTATCACACGGCAAACGCTCTATCGGCATGTCACGCCTGATGGTCAGATCAGGCGCGATGGGGAAAAGCTTCTTGCTCGCAAAGCGCGGCCAGCCACGTAACTTATGACATTATCAGGAAATTTGGCTTTTGTCTTCATCGGTGGAGAGCATCAGGTTCTGCACTTGGCACCCGTGGCCGCTGCGATCAGTCTGCGCTATCCCAATATAACCGTTGAATGCATTTGTGCCGATGGACGCACGGCCGCCGCTTTGCACAAGGTCGCTAAAACCATGGGTGCAGACATGATGCAGGTAACGCAAATCACGTGGCCTTGGGCAAGCAGGATGGCGGCCCGGTTGACGGGCATTCAATCGTCGATGAAAGGCCCCCTGCTGGCTAAAATCCGATGGTTGCTCCGCAATGCACACGCAATCATCGTTCCGGAGCGTACCTCCGCTGCCCTCAGGTGGTTCGGATGGAGCCGCCTGCTCATACATTTTCGTCACGGGGCTGGCGATCGCGCGCCATCCTCGGAAGCAAGGCTGCGCGCCTTCGACTTCATCTTTGTCGCCGGGCAAAAGGATATCGATCGAGCGATAGCGCAAGGCGTCGACAGGAAAAGGCTTTCAGCAGTCGGCTACATAAAGATGGACTATCTGGGGACCATCCCGGCCGGACTGCGATTGTTTGGTAATGATCGGCCGATCGTCCTCTACAATCCCCATTTTGATCGCTCCATCTCGTCGATCAGTCTGGCGCGAGACGTCATCGCCCGCTTTCGCGAGCAAGAACGGTACAATCTGGTTTTTGCCCCCCATATCCACACTTTCGAGAATTTGGATGCGGCCTCTCGCGCAGAATGGCAGAAGCTTTCGGAGCCAGAGCACATCATTGTGGATCTGGATTCACCCAAGCTCTTCGACATGACCTACACACGGGCGGCCAGTCTTTATCTGGGTGACATGTCGAGCCAGCTTTACGAATTCCTTACAACGCCCCGTCCGGTGGCGTTCCTCAATGCACATGGTGCAAACTGGAAGGATGATCCACGCTACGCCGGTTGGCATCTGGGAGAGGTCGCGTCCGGGGCTGACAATGTTCTCGACGTGATTGACCGGGCGTTCGAGAGGCATCCTGAAATGGTCCGAAGCCAGTCAGAGGCGGTGGCGTTAGCATTCGGTGACTACGAAGGTGCGATCACACGCGCCGCAGGCGCAATTGCGGCAAGCCTTCAATCCTCCCAACGCGCTTAGACCCCATGACTGCCAGAGCCTCGGAGGCTCGAATCTGAGATGCTGATGATGGATTTGTCAGCAGCGGAGACGAGTCATGACGGAGACGGTGAA
>NZ_FXUI01000038.1:2500-5577 GCF_900182875.1 Novosphingobium panipatense | reverse complement strand
TGGTTGCGGGGGCAGGATTTGAACCTGCGACCTTCAGGTTATGAGCCTGACGAGCTACCGGGCTGCTCCACCCCGCGTCACCGATTGTGTGCGTTCGAGGGGAACGCGAAGAGGGCCTTTGGGGGATTTTTCCCCTTGGCCCTTTTGTGTTTTGTCATTGTGATGGGTTTTTTGTGTTCAACGATTGTGCGCGTCGGCTTCAATGCCTGGCGACGTCCTACTCTTCCGGGGCTTGAGCCACAGTACCATTGGCGCTGTCAGGTTTCACGGCCGAGTTCGAGATGGGATCGGGTGGGTCACTGACGCTATGGTCACCAAGCAATGGAGCCGACGCGTTGTGTCGTTGGGTTTAATCGATGTTTTGCCCGTGCGTATTTCAGATCGTATTGTTCTGGCTGCTTATCGTCCTACCGGACAGCTTCCTGTTGCAGGGCTGTCATTGATGGTGGGATTCATCAAGCATGATCAGAGTTATTAGGACCGGTTAGCTCCACGCGTTACCACGCTTCCACACCCGGCCTATCAACGTGATGGTCTATCACGACTCGAAGATACCTAATCTTGAGGGAGGCTTCCCGCTTAGATGCTTTCAGCGGTTATCCCGTCCATGCATAGCTACCCTGCTGCGCTCCTGGCGGAACGACAGGTACACCAGAGGCATGTTCATCCCGGTCCTCTCGTACTAGGGACAACTCCTCTCAAGTATCGACGCCCACGGCAGATAGGGACCAAACTGTCTCGCGACGTTCTGAACCCAGCTCACGTACCACTTTAATTGGCGAACAGCCAAACCCTTGGGACCTGCTCCAGCCCCAGGATGTGATGAGCCGACATCGAGGTGCCAAACGATTCCGTCGATATGAGCTCTTGGGAATCATCAGCCTGTTATCCCCGGCGTACCTTTTATCCGTTGAGCGATGGCCCTTCCACGAGGGACCACCGGATCACTATGACCGACTTTCGTCTCTGCTCGATTCGTCAATCTCGCAGTCAGGCAGGCTTATGCCATTGCACTCTTGCAGCCGGTTTCCAACCGGCCTGAGCCTACCATCGCGCGCCTCCGTTACTCTTTAGGAGGCGACCGCCCCAGTCAAACTACCCGCCACAGAGGGTCCCCGAACCGGATAACGGTCCTGGGTTAGACATCAGAACATAACAGGGTGGTATTTCACCTATGGCTCCACACCAGCTGGCGCCGGTGCTTCAAAGCCTCCCACCTATGCTACACAATTCTATCCTAATGCCACTCTGAAGCTGCAGTAAAGGTGCACGGGGTCTTTCCGTCTAACCGCGGGTACTCCGCATCTTCACGGAGAATTCAATTTCGCTGAGCATATCCTGGAGACAGTGGGGAAGTCGTTACGCCATTCGTGCAGGTCGGAACTTACCCGACAAGGAATTTCGCTACCTTAGGACCGTTATAGTTACGGCCGCCGTTTACTCGGGCTTCAATTCGGAGCTTGCACTCCTCCTCTTAACCTTCGAGCACCGGGCAGGCGTCAGACCCTATACGTCGTCTTGAAGCCGACTTAGCAGAGTCCTGTGTTTTTGCTAAACAGTCGCTACCCCCTGGCCTGTGCCCCCCACATCTGCTTGCGCAAACATGGGGCCTCCTTCTTCCGAAGGTACGGAGGCAATTTGCCGAGTTCCTTCAGGATACTTCTCTCAAGCGCCTTGGTATACTCTACCTGACCACCTGTGTCGGTTTCGGGTACGGTCTATACGGTGGGGCTATTTCCTGGAACCACGTGAAAGCACGTCCAATCCAATAAGGACGTACAATGTAAGTGATCCGTCACACACCACCAGGCCCACGAATATTAACGTGGTTCCCATCGACTACCCCCTTCGGGCTCGTCTTAGGGGCCGGCTCACCCTGCTCAGATTAGCTTTAAGCAGGAACCCTTGGTCTTTCGGCGAGAGGGCATCTCACCCTCTTTATCGCTACTCATGTCAGCATTCGCACTTCCGATACGTCCACCATCGGTTACCCTTTGGCTTCACTCGCCTACGGAACGCTCCGCTACCGCTCAGATCAAAGATCTGAACCCTAAGCTTCGGTGCATCACTTTAGCCCCGTTACATTTTCGCCGCAGGAACCCTTGTTTAGACCAGTGAGCTGTTACGCTTTCTTTAAAGGATGGCTGCTTCTAAGCCAACCTCCTGGTTGTTTTGGGATTCCCACATGCTTTCCCACTTAGTGATGACTTGGGGACCTTAGCTGTAGGTTAGGGCTGTTTCCCTTTTGACGACGGACCTTAGCACCCGCCGTCTGTCTGCCGGACTAGACTCGTTGGTATTCGGAGTTTGGTTAGAATTGGTAGATCTCGCGACCCCCGCATCCATCCAGTGCTCTACCCCCAACGGCAAATATCCGACGCTCTACCTCAATAGATTTCGCGGAGAACCAGCTATTTCCCGGCTTGATTGGCCTTTCACCCCTAAACACAACTCATCCGAGAATTTTTCAACATTCACCGGTTCGGTCCTCCAGTGCGTGTTACCGCACCTTCAACCTGGTCATGCCTAGATCGCCGGGTTTCGGGTCTAATACACCATACTCAAATCGCCCTGTTCAGACTCGCTTTCGCTGCGCCTACACCTAACGGCTTAAGCTTGCATGGTACATTAAGTCACTGACCCATTATGCAAGAGGTACGCTGTCACCCCCTAAAGAGGCTCCAACTGCTTGTAAGCATCCGGTTTCAGGTACTGTTTCACTCCCCTCATCGGGGTGCTTTTCACCTTTCCCTCACGGTACTGTGTTCGCTATCGGTCATGTACGAGTATTTAGGCTTGGAGGGTGGTCCCCCCATGTTCAGACAGGATTTCACGTGTCCCGCCCTACTCGAGTCCTTGACTATCACTTTCGCATACGGGGCTGTCACCCGCTATGGCCGCTCTTTCCAAAGCGTTCTGCTAGTTGAAATCAAGGCACTGGCCTGGTCCGCGTTCGCTCGCCACTACTAACGGAATCTCGGTTGATGTCTTTTCCTCCGGGTACTTAGATGTTTCAGTTCCCCGGGTTCGCTTCACCAAGTCTATATATTCAACTTGGAGATACCTTATCCACCTCA
>NZ_FXUI01000037.1:0-6183 GCF_900182875.1 Novosphingobium panipatense | reverse complement strand
TGCCGAAGCGGTGCATGGTGGGCTTGCCGCCGCGCGCTTTCCCGGCCTTGGGGGCGCTGTCCAGATGGATGACTGGTCCGTATTGGCGGCGTCGAAGGACGATCTTGTCACGACGCTGCGCCAAAAAAAATATGTCGATCTGCTGCCCGCCTATGACGGTGTGAGCTATATCGAGGGCAAGGCACGCTTTGCCGATGGTGCGCTGATTGTCGGCGATGCGCCCATGAAGGTCGGCAAGGTCATATTGGCGATGGGTGCGCACGCCGCCGTGCCGCCGATTCCGGGGATGGACAGCGTGCCCTACCTAACCAGCACATCGGCGCTGGCGCTGGATCGCTTGCCCAAATCGCTGCTGGTGATCGGTGGCGGGGTGATCGGGGTAGAACTGGGACAGATGTTTTCGCGTCTGGGCGTTGATGTCACCATCTGCTGCCGAAGCCGCCTGCTCCCCGAAATGGACCCGGAAGTGAGTGCCGCGCTGAAAAACTATTTGGAAGCCGAGGGCGTGCGGGTTTGCGCAGGTGTCGGCTATCAGCGTATCGCCCAAACACAGAGCGGGGTCGAATTGACCTGCGAGGGGCATTGTGACACCGTCGCGGCGGAACAGGTGCTCATCGCCACCGGACGCCGACCCAATAGCGACGGGCTTGGGCTGGAGGAGCGCGGCATAGTGCTTGCCCGTAATGGTGGAATCGTCGTCGATGACCACCTCGAAACGTCGGTTCCAGGCATTTACGCGGCGGGCGATGTAACGGGACGGGACCAGTTCGTCTACATGGCCGCCTATGGCGCAAAACTGGCCGCGCGCAACGCGGTGACGGGCAACCAATACCGCTACGACAATTCCTCCATGCCATCCGTCGTCTTCACCGACCCGCAAGTCGCCAGCGCCGGCCTCACTGAAACGACAGCACGGGCGCAAGGCCTGGACATCAAGGTTTCGCTGCTCCCGCTCGATGCTGTGCCAAGGGCACTGGCAGCACGCGATACGCGGGGTCTCATCAAACTGATTGCCGACAAGGCGAACGACCGTTTGCTGGGCGGCCAGATCATGGCACCCGAAGGCGCGGATTCGATCCAGACACTGGTGCTGGCGATCAAACACGGCATGACCACCCTGGAATTGGGTGCAACGATATTTCCTTACCTGACCACTGTGGAAGGCCTCAAACTGGCGGCCCAAACGTTTGATAAGGATGTCGCCAAACTGTCTTGCTGCGCCGGGTGATTGCTCGGGGATCAACCGGCAACGAATGGCCTCCCTCCAGTGCAAGCCGCTTTGGTGTCAATTTTGTTATTCGCCTCAGCGGGAGAGCAAAATGGCACGACGCCGACTTCTGACCGGAGACGAGCGCCGGCGCCTGTTCGATCCTCCTGTCCAAGAAACCGCGATCATTGGGCATTATACCCTTTCTGCGGAAGATGTTGAATTGGTTGGGCGCCGCTATGGTCCAGCAAATCGCCTCGGTCTGGCTGCACAAATCGCTTTGATGCGACATCCCGGCTTTGGTCTGCAACCCGAGATCGGGCTTCCCGACGTCATTCTTCAGTACCTCGCGGCACAGTTATTCGTCGATCCTTCCTCCTTCTCTGCATATGGTCAGCGCGCGCAAACCCGTACCGATCATGCCGATCTCGTGGCGCGTTATCTTGGCATACGCCCGTTTCGACGCGGCGACCTGGCACTTGCCCTGAATCTTGCCGCGCAAGCCGCCGAGTATACAGACAGAGGTGAACCGATTGTTCGCGCCCTCATGGTTGGCCTGAAGGGTGAGCGGTTCATTCTTCCGTCAGGCGACACACTGGAACGCGCCGGTCTTGCTGGCCGGGCACGCGCACGCAAAGCTGCCGCAGCCGCAATCGTCGAAGGCCTCAGCTCTGCTGAACTGACACGGCTAGACGAACTCGTAATCAACAACCCGGATTTCGGCATGACACCGCTGGCGTGGTTGCGTAATTTCGAAGAAGCCCCGACTGCGGCCAATATCAATGGCTTGCTTGAGCGCCTGCGCTATGTTCGCGGCATAGGTATCCACCCGGTAGTTGGGGGCGCCATTCCGGAATTCCGCTTTGCCCAATTTGTCCGCGAGGGCGGCGTGGCACCGGCATTCCTGCTTTCGGATTACAGCGTCAATCGCAGGCGGGCGACGTTGACGGCCGCAGTGATCGACCTTGAGGCCAGACTTGCCGATGCCGCGATCCAAATGTTTGACCGACTTATCGGCGGCATGTTCACGCGCGCGCGGCGTGGGCGCGAGCGTCGCTACCAAGATAGTATTCAGTCGGTGGGGCAACTCATGCGGCTGTTTGGCGCCACGATTACAGCACTTGATGAGGCTGTCCAGAATGGCGGCGATCCGCTCGAATTGATTGACGAAGCGGTGGGCTGGCACCGGCTTGTTGCGGCAAAGGCCCAAGTAGATGCCCTTGCTGATCTTGCCGGCGAGGACGCACTGGTAACGGCAACCGAGCGTTACGCCACGCTACGGCGTTTCAGCCCGGCATTTCTGGACGCCTTCACCTTCAAGGCGTCTGGAACAGGGACGGCACTGATCAAAGCCATCGATGTCATTCGCGATGCGAACACACGAAAGTCGCGCGACCTTCCCGATGGCGTTCCACTGCCATTCCCCAATCGGCAGTGGAAGCGTCTCATCACCGAAAGCGGCCGTATCGACCGCCGACGTTATGAAATTGCGATCATGGCAACCTTGCGTGATCGTTTGCGCGCCGGTGATGTATGGATCGAGGGAACCCGCAACTATCAGCGCTTCGATGCCTATTTGCTGGGTCGGCGCGACGCCGCCAAAGTGGCGGATGTGCTTCCGTTCGATTCAAATGCTGCATCCTACCTCGCTGACCGGGCACGAAATCTTGACTGGCGGCTGCGCCGATTTGCCAAGCAGTTGAAAACAAACAAGCTTGAGGGAGTGTCGCTCGAACGAGACCGGCTCAAGCTTCAGCAAATGCCGCCTGTCACCCCACCGGAAGCTGAAGCCCTCGATCGCAAGCTCGATACCCTGCTTCCCCGCGTGCGCATCACCGAGCTGCTGCTTGAAGTCGCCGAACGCACTGGTTTTTTGAACGCATTCCGTGACCTGCGCTCAGGCAAGGAGCACGACAACCCCAGCACGGTACTCGCCGCAATTCTGGCTGATGGCACCAACCTCGGGCTGGAGCGGATGGCCAATGCCAGCGAAGGCGTCAGCTATGCCCAACTCGCATGGACCCACAACTGGTATCTTTCACCCGAGAACTATCAGGCCGCGCTGGCCATGATCATCTCAGCCCATCACGAATTACCCTTCGCGCGGCATTGGGGCGCTGGCACCAGTTCGTCGTCCGATGGCCAGTTCTTCCGGTCGGGGCGGAGCCGTTCAGGGGCGGCGGACGTCAATGCCAAATATGGCGCCGAACCTGGCGTGAAAATCTATTCTCACCTTTCCGATCACTTCGCATCATTCGGATCACGGATCATGTCCGCGACGGCAGGTGAAGCGCCTTACGTGCTCGACGGGCTTGTCCTGGGCGCCGGCAACCTTCCGTTGCATGAGCACTATACCGATACCGGCGGCGCCACCGATCATGTTTTCGCACTCTGCCACCTACTCGGGTTCCGCTTCGCGCCCCGGCTGCGCGATATTGGCGACCGCAAGCTGGGTTCGATCGCTGCGCCATCGACATACAAGGGCATCGAAAATCTGATGGGCCGCACCATCAAAACGGCAGCGATCGAGGCCGATTGGGATGACATCGTCAGGATTGTCGCCTCAATCAAGGATGGCACGGTGGCGCCGTCAGTAATCTTGCGAAAACTTGCCGCCTACAAACGCCAGAACAGGCTGGATTTTGCATTGGCTGAACTGGGCCGTATCGAGCGCACTTTGTTCACGCTCGATTGGCTTGAACAACCGGAACTGCGACGTGCCTGTCAGGCCGGTCTCAACAAAGGCGAGGCGAGGCACACGCTTGCCGCCGCCATCTATACCAACCGGCAGGGTCGGTTCACCGATCGCTCGCTGGAAAATCAGGAATTTCGCGCATCTGGGCTGAACCTGCTGATTGCGGCGATTTCCTACTGGAACACGGTCTATCTCGACCGGGCCGCCCAGCACCTCAACGCTGTCGGCACGACGTTCGATGCGGCACTGCTTGCGCACCTTTCTCCGATGGGCTGGGCGCACATCAGTCTGACCGGCGATTACCTCTGGGAGCAGGCCAGGCGACTTCCAGCAGGTGAATTCCACCCACTCAACGAGCCAATGGCGCGGTTGAAGCGTGTAGCGTAGCCCATGTTCCGCTTATGTCCGAGAAATCGTTGTCTGGCGAACAAACCTTGAGGTGACGCCATATTGGCTGCCGCGGTCCGAATGATGAATGAGCCCTTGGGGCGGACGCCGCAGGACGAGGGCCTTGCGCAGCGCCGCCAGCGCGAGATCGCGGTGCAGCCGGTCGCCGACAGCCCAGCCGACGACGCGACGGGAGAACAGGTCGATGACCACGGCCAGATAGAGCCACCCCTCTCTGGTCCAGACATACGAGATGTCGACGCCCCACTTCTGGTTGGGCGCGGTCACGGTGAAATCCTGGTCGATGATGTTCGGCGCGATCGGCCAGGCGTGTTCGCTGTCGGTCGTCCGTTTGAACCGGCGCTTCTGCCGGGCGCGCAGGCCGTTCTCGCGCATCAGCCGCGCCGTGCGACGCCGCCCGATGGCAAAGCCATCATCCTGCAACTCGCGCGTCATGCGTGGACTGCCGTACGTGCCGTTCGACAGCGCGAACCCCGAGCGGACATGCGCCAGCATCACCATGTCGTCGCGCTGGCGCCGACTGGCCGGGCGATCCTTCCAGGCGAAATAGCCGCTCTGGCTGACGCCGAGTACCTGGCAGAGGCGGTGGACCGGGAAATCCTTTCTCGCCCGATCGATGAGCGTGAACTTCATCGACTTCCCTCCCGGGCGAAAAAAGCGGTCGCCCGCTTCAGTATGTCACGCTCCTGCCGGAGGATCTCGTTCTCCCGCCGAAGCCGCTTCAACTCGGCAGCCATATCTGCCTGCGGCGCTTGACCGGGTGCCTCCACCAAACGATCCCGGCTGCGGCCGATCCAGCGCACCAGCGTCGATAGCCCGACACCCAGATCCTCCGCTATCTCCCGTTGCGTGCGTCCACTGGTCGCCACCAGTCGGACCGCTTCCTCCTCGAATTCCTTCGTGAAACGTCGCTGCTTCGTCATCGAGTTCGCCTTTCACCTCAAGGGAACTCTCCACTTTTCCGGGGCAAGTCCACGACAACTTGCGGGAGCTACAGACCGAAATTGACGAGCGGTTCAATGTGCCGTGCGAGATTATAGTGGCTGATCAACGTGAAATCGAGGGCAGGGAGAAAATCGCGGCTAAGGTTGCAGAATTGCAAGTAACAGCCGCTTTGTTGGTTGCCGGAATGACGAGCGTTGGTTCATTTGATGCAGGCCGTGCCGACACTTATGCCGAGGTAATTGAAACAAACATACTCGGTTTCACGGATTTGCTGGCTCGCCTGATTGCGATTTTCAGGGAGCAGCCGTTTGAATCCTCAGTAATCGCCGTGTCGAGCCTGGCGGGCGAAACATCCGTGCCCTTCCAAGCGGTCTACGGCGCGTCGAAAGCCTATGTGAGCACCCTCATGCGAGCGCTTTCCGTGGAGCTTGCCGGGACGGGAGTGAGTGTTGGGTCTTTTGCACCCGGTGGAATCGACACAGACATGGCTGCCCTCAGCGATTTGAAGTGGGGGAGGTTGGGTTTGATGGACGTTGACCGGTGCGCGGCCCATGCAGTCCACGTTCTGGTTTATCGGCAATCCTTCGCCATACCGGGGATGGGCAACCAGCTCACATATTTGGCGAGCAGGGTTCTACCTCGATCGTTGGTCAATCGGATTGCCGCCCTCCCATATCGGCGCCCGTAGGGCGGCACCACATAAAAGGGGCAGGAAAGCCTGCGAATAGCATCTGCTGGCATCGTACCGGATTTGTTCGCCCTTAGCGTGCAGATACGTCACTTTCGTGTAGTCACCCCTTCTTGTTTCCTCTTCGAAATTGGACTGTGCTGATGAGTTTGAGCGATGGTGGCTTCGCTCATACACTACGCGCTACCAGGCCCCTGCCCGTTTCTTAGGCTTAACGTTGTAGCTCAAGACCCCGGGGGC
>NZ_FXUI01000036.1:3306-6472 GCF_900182875.1 Novosphingobium panipatense | reverse complement strand
ATGATATCGGGGACCGGCATCGGTGCTGCGCGATCGGACTGCACCTGAGCGAGACGTCCCGCCTCGGCGAACACACGCTGCCGCCGATCCTCCGGTTTCAAGAGAGGCTTGATCGCGGTGACATGCTTGATCCTGAGATCCTGCGGAAGGGCGAAGGCCGCCATCAGTTCCGCCGGCAGCCGGGCAAGGTCGAGATAGCGGCTGAGCCAGCTTTCCGTGACATTGATCCGCTCGGCCATCACCTTCTGGCGCCCCTCATAATAGGCGTCGAGCGCGCGCAGATAGTCGCGCGCGCGCTCCAGATCGGTGAGATCGTCGCGCGCCCGATTCTCGAGGTCAGCGAGACGGAAGGCCTCCTCGTCGGTAAGGCTACGGATATCGACGAGAAAGCGGAAATCCGGATAGTTGTGGGCGCGCAGCCAACTGATCGTCCAATGCCGGCGCGCGCCGCAAATCACCTCGAAATCGAAGGCAGGATCGTCCTTCACGCGGCGAACGATGGCGGGCATTTCTTGCTTGCCCTGCGCCTTGATGCTCTCGATGAGGTCGGCGCACCGCTCCTCATTGAGGAGCGCATATTCGCGGTTATGCCCCGCCCACATTCGGCAGCGCGCGGGATCGACAAGCTCATGGGTGCGCGAGACGACGCTGCCCGTCGCCAATTCGGCAAGCCGGCTTTCCCGGCCCGCCAGCACGCTCGCACCGATGCCAGGGCGCCGCGCCGCTGGGGCTTGCGCCCCCGGGTCGATTCCGGCGACCAGATCAGCCGCGAAGTTGGCGTTCTTCTTGCTCATCATCCACCCCTTCTACCCGGAATTGCACCGGTGCAATTTTGCTCGCATCAGGCGAGTCCCTCCTTGCGAAGCCGCGTCAAATGGCTCGGCCACATCGACCGAATGTCGACCTCAATTTCACTGTTCACGCCATCAAGATAGGCAAGGCAGCGGTTGCGCACCGTCGAACTGGTGACCGGGCCGTCCAGCTCGTAGACGGTCATCAGCCGCGCCGTTGCATTGTCGATTTCGGCCGAATCCTTGAGCGGCGTACGGACGATCGCGTGACCGAAAAGGGTCCGCATCAGGTTCAGCAGTTCCTTCTGCATCGACTTATTCTCATCGACCTTGGACGCCACAAAGCGCAGGAACTGCAGCGACGGCGCCAAGCCGCGATCGGCCAGCGTCTCTATGGTCTCATCGAGCATGGCGAGGAAGGCCGCCGTCGACGAGAAGTCCATCACCGTCGGCGGAACCGGCACCACCAGCGCATTGGCCGCGCGCAGCACCGAAAGCGAGATCGCGCCGAGCGCCGGAGGCGGATCGAGAACCACCACATCGAACCGATCGGCAATGCTCGCGATGCCTTGCGCCATGCGGTCGATCAGGTTCCCCTGCCCCCGCGCCATGCGCGCTGCGATTTCATATTCCGACTGGAACAGCCGCAGATTGGCCGGAACAAGCTCGAGGCCGTCGAAGTGGGTCTTGCGCAGGGCATAGTCGAGCGACTCCATGTCGTCGTGCCGCAGGAATGGATAGAGCGTGTCCTCCTCGGTCAGGTCGAGGTCGGGCACATAGCCGAATAGCGTGGTTGCCGACGCTTGGCTGTCGCAATCGATGAGAGCCACCCGGTAGCCCTTGATCGCGAGATATTGGGCCAGGTGCACCGAAAGAGTCGATTTCCCCACCCCGCCCTTGAAGTTCTGCACCGCGATAACGCAGCAGGGATCGGTTGCGGCCCGCCAGGGCCGGGTGCCGAACAGTCCGCGCATGTCGTTGAGCTGCGCCAGGGTATAGCCGACACGCCGATTATTCTCGGTTCGCGGAGGCGGCGGCAAGCGGCCGTCCTTCTCGGCCTCGCGAATGGCCGCCGCGGTTCGGCCGACCAGTTCCGCGGCCTTGCCAATCGGGAACGTCGGCTCGCGCCGCTCGTCCGCCCGGGCACTCCGCGCGGAGTCGCGGAGCCGCTCGAGGACAGAGCTGGTCCGTTGTGCGAGCGTCGAGACGGACAGCAGGTCCTGCGTGCCCTCAATGTCGAGTGATGCAGCCAAGAGAGGCCCCCTTGCGAAACTAGAGGGGGCATAGCTCAATTTGCACTTTTAGGTCAATCGAAGGCTGATTTTCGCAAGTCGGCCCAGCCCGAAGGGCGAAACTTGCCCAATCTGCGCCGCAGACCTTTTGCGCCCCCTCGCAACCTGACCCCTTGGGGGCAGTTCACCCCGAAATTGCACCGGTGCAATTTCGGCTCAGGGGCGCCCGCGTCGTGCCAGGAAACTCTCGCAGAAGCCGGTCCAGGATGCGATCAGCTTGGCGCCCTTGAGCTTCGCCAGCCTTTCGCCCATCTGCGCGCGATAGGCATCGGCAATGAGATCGATGTCCCAACCGCCGCCAGCCGAACGGCCGATGGCCGCGAGCGTGTCCGAGCCAAAGCGGATCGTGCCGTTCGGGAAGGTGACCTCCCCTGCCCCAGCCTTATCCTTTGACACCAAGGCCGCCACCGCCGCCTGTGTGACAGCCTCGACGGCAACGGTCTCCACCTCGTCCTCGCGCC
Organism: Novosphingobium panipatense; assembly: GCF_900182875.1. Classification (NCBI taxonomy): domain Bacteria; kingdom Pseudomonadati; phylum Pseudomonadota; class Alphaproteobacteria; order Sphingomonadales; family Sphingomonadaceae; genus Novosphingobium; species Novosphingobium panipatense. The sequence goes on along the minus strand of NZ_FXUI01000036.1, from coordinate 3,928 downwards.
GCGCCTTTCTGCCCGCAGAGTGCCGACCGATCTCATCCACGGTCGCGATTTGGGCCGGAGCATCCTTGGGCTCAAAGCGGAATTCGATTTCGGTGACAGTTCTGCCCTGGCGGATCTCCCGCCACTCCACGCGAAAATGGGCGAGCTGGTCGATTTCGGCCTTCGCCTTTTCGAGAACTTTGCGGCGCAGCTGCGCGAAATCCTTGTAGACGTCCGGCGCGATGCCGAGCAGCGCACGCAGCGCCGTCATGTCGCCCTTCCAGAGCGACTGGCGCCTATGCAGCCTCAGCGCCCCGATCTCGTACAGCTTGAGCGCATAGGTTGATCGGAAGCCGAGCACCGCCTGGCGGTTCAGGACCGCATAGGTCTCCGATTCCTGGATCAGCTTTCGGGCTTCGGGCGTGAACTCCCACTCGATCCACCCAGCGTCCGCGCCCTCTTCGTCTTCCGCTTCTTCGCGCGACGACGAGATAAGCGAAAAGCGCAGCGTCGCCTTCTTGCCGCGCCAGGACTTGTCGTCGACCGCGAAAAGCGTGCGGTGCAATTCCTCAAGCATATCCGAGATGCGCTCATTGCCCTTGTGGCCGCGGCGAATGTCCGCCTTTCGCATCTTGTGCGGGCG
>NZ_FXUI01000036.1:0-3296 GCF_900182875.1 Novosphingobium panipatense | reverse complement strand
AAACGCGAAGCAGTCAGGCTAAGCGACTGGCCTTTGACGAACTTGACCTCGACGATGCTGCCGGGCTTGGCGAACTCGTCACCGCCCTTTGCCTGCAGGGCGGCAGCCACCCGCATCGCCCGTCCCGGAGAAGCGTCATCGCCGGTGGGGGAGGGCGTTACAGCGTGATCTAGGGCTTGCTCGTCATCCATGCCATGAAGTCTGCGCCGATTCGTCCAGCGTGGGAGAAAATCTGCCTGACCTGTCCTTACGCGTCAAGTCAGGGCAGGATAGACACCGGATTCGGCCCCCAAGAGGTCAGGATGGAACTTCGCTCCGAAGCAGCAAACCATGAGGAAGTGCGGCGAGTCGCGTTTCCAAGCGCCCGGACCCGCGCAAACGGCAGCGCGGACGCCGAAGAAAGTCCCTGACGAACGCTATGGCGAGCGAATCACTCCAGCAGGAAGCTGTCCCCCATACGGTCAGGAAGGCCCCAGCAGGTCAGGTTGCATCCCCCGATCGGTCAGGGAAGCGCCCCCGGAAGGGCAGGCAAAATCCCCCGTCCGGTCAGGATAAGCTTGCTCAAACCCGCAGAAATGCTGTGCTTTCGGCCTCCTGAATCTGAATCCTTTTGAATCGGAAAAGCTTCCGCTGCGAGCAGCGGCGTTTTGATTCTTTTTATTTTGAGAAAGAGATCGGCGTCGCGCCTGATGCAATCGTTCAATCCCCCCGCCTGGAGGGATACGCGAAGTTAGCCGCCTACGATAGGCTGCCGGCCAAATGACCTTGCGCATGGAGGGTGCATGATCAACTTCGCCAAGTTCGAGATCATCGGCCGGATCGGGGAAATCGACGCGCGGCCGAAAGTCACCCTGCTGTCGGTCTGCGCGAATTATCGCCGCAAGGGTGACGATAACGAATGGCAGGAAGACAGCCACTGGAACCGCGTGAGCGTCTTCAGCGAAGGCCAGCGAAAACATATCGCCGACCGGGCTCAAGTCGGGGATCTCGTGCGCATAGCCGGACGGCTCAAGGACAACTCCTATGAACGCGACGGCGCGACGCACTACACAACCGATCGCATCGTCGAGGAATTCGGGATCCTGGCACCCAAAGGCATGCCGGGGTGAAATATCGGGGAGGGGAGGGCGCAATCAGCAGCGGCGCTCCACCACTTCCGAGGATTAGTCGATGCCCATAGCTGCTCCCCATCGCGCCAAAGCCATTGTCGAAGCCCTGGGTGGGATCTGGCGCGGTACGCGCGGCGAATGCCGGTGCCCGGCACATAACGATCATGGTCCCAGCCTGTCGGTACGCCTGGGCGAGCGGGCGATCCTGTTCCACTGCTTTGCCGGCTGCGACACGCGCGATGTTCTGGCTGCTTTGCGCCGGCGCAAACTTCACGATGCGGAGCCGCTCACAATGCCGCGCCCGAAGGCGGCCGCGGACCATCGCGCTCTTGCACTTCGCCTATGGAAGGCGAGCCAGCCCATCGCCGGATCTCCAGCGGCCGATTATCTGGCGGCGCGCGGTCTGCCGCCTCCCTATCCGCGTTGCCTGCGCTACAACCCGCGCACCATCGTCGGGGCCGGTGAGCGCCGCCGGTTCTTTCCGGCGATGATCGCCGCGGTCGAGAATGATCTGGGGGTTGTCGCCGTCCAGCGGACCTGCCTCGATCTCGCCGACATCCTGCACAAACCCATGCCAAAGCCGAAGATTGCCCTTGGCCTTCTCGGCGACGCGGCCATTCGTCTGGCGCCGGCCGGCGAGGAGCTTGGCCTTGCCGAAGGCATCGAGGACGCCCTTTCAGCAATGGCCTGGTTCGGAACGCCCACCTGGGCGCTGGGCGGGGTCGAACGCCTTGGGCTTGTCGCCATCCCCGAACGGGTCAAGCGTATCATCGTCTATGGCGATCGCGGTGCCGCCGCTGCCGCCATGCTCAAAAAAGCCCGCCCCCATCTCACAGCCAATGGACGCGAACTGGTGCTCCGGCTGCCGGAACGGCACGCGGACTGGAATGATGCTTGGCGTGTCCGCCGGGCCGCCGAGGCGGCCTGAAAGGGGAGGGAGCCTTCCGGCTGATGACCTGGCGCTGATGCCAGGTGTCAGACCTGGAGATGCCCCATGGCCACACACCCCCTCGCGCTCACGCTGCCGCTCGATGATCCCGCCCGTACCGCTGCTCAAGGCATAGCCGACCGGCTGTCCGAAGGATGTCCGGTTGCACGTAACGACCTCCTTGCCGAAATGACCTCCGCTTTCGGTGGCTCGAGCGCCGATGGCCTGTGGTCATTGCGCGACGCCTACGATGTGCTCGAACTCGCGCAGGTCCTCCATCTGAAGAACGCGACGCTCCCGGCAGATGCGAATGCGCGGCTCGCCCAGCTGATCGCTATGACGGCGGCGCTTCCCACGCAAAGCGTGCGTAGCGAAACGCAGATCGCGTTCCAGCAATTCTCGACACCGGCGCCGATCGGCTTCCTTGCCGCCAAGGCAGCCGCGATCACGGCACACGATATCGTGCTCGAGCCCTCGGCCGGGACCGGCCTCCTGGCCGTACACGCCCATCTCGCCGGCGCGCGCCTCCTTCTCAATGATATCGATGCCTGGCGCACGCGTTTGCTGCGTCACGCCTTTCCCGAAGGCAGGCTGAGCACGCATGATGGCGAACTGATCGACGATATGCTCGATCCGCAACTGGTGCCGAGCGTCGTGCTCCTCAATCCGCCCTTCTCGCGAAGCCAGGGGCGCGCGCGCGATCGCCATGCCGCGCTTCGCCATTTGCGCTCCGCGCTGTTGCGGCTTGCTCCAGGCGGGCGCTGCGCCGTTATTCTCCCCGACCGCATCGAGACGGAGGACGCGGATTGGCTGCACGCCACTGCGGGCGCGCATGCCCGGCTGCATCTCGACCTGCCGCCCGATGCCTATGCCAAGCACGGCACCGGCCAGGCAGTCCAGCTCATACTCCTCGAAAAGGACGGGGCAGGGGGCTCGGTCCCGCGCCAGACCTGCACGACGCTCGGCGCTGCGCTTGCGGCCATCGATGCGATGGCGACCCCATGCGCGCCGCAGCCGCAGCCGATCTCCCGCCCCAGCGGATTGTTCCGGGGCCTCACGCGGCGGACCCGCCCCGTCTGCTCGCGTGCGGCGGTGACCCTGCCCACGACCCGCGCGGTCGCCTATCACCGTCTCGACGCGCCCGCACCCGCGGGCGAACCGCAAGGGATTTACCTGCCCTATCGGCCGAGCCGTCTGCTGATTGCCGATGCTCGTGAGCACCCAAGCGCGCTGGTCGACTCGCAGGCCATGGGATCGAT
>NZ_FXUI01000035.1:0-7249 GCF_900182875.1 Novosphingobium panipatense | reverse complement strand
CGACCCGCCGATGCTCGATGTCGATCCGATCCGGCTGCGGGCCGGGATCGATGCGCTTCCCGCCCTGCGCGCGCAGGACGCGCGGATCGCAGTCGCCGAAGCGGACGTGCGTCTCGCGCGCGCCGACAAGCGCCCCGACTGGAAGGTCGGCGTCACCTATGGCCGGCGCGATCCCATGTACGGCGACATGGCCTCGGTCGGCGTGTCGATCGACCTGCCGCTGTTCGCCGGCAAGCGCCAGAACCCCAGGATCGCTGCAAGCGAGAGCCTTGCGCAAGGGGGTCGGTTCGACCGCGAGGCGATCCGCCGCGAGCTGGTGGCGCAGCTCGACGCCGATCTCGCAGACCATGCCATGCATCTCTCCCGGTTGCGCAATGCCCGCGAGACGCTGGTGCCACTCGCCAGGCACCGCGCCGAGCTCGACCGCGACAGCTATGGCGCCGGCAAGCTCGACCTTGGCGCCGCGCTGCTCACGACGCTCGGGCTCGCGGAGGCCGAGGTCGAGGCGCTCAACCGCGAAGCCGACGTCGCGCGCGACGCGGTCCGCATCACTATCACCTATGGGGAGGAGCGGCCATGACGCTCGATAAATCCGCGCTGCGCTGGGGCGCATCGATCCTGGCTGTCGCGCTGCTGGCCGGCGGCACAGGCTATTGGGCTGGCCATCGCCAGGCACCGCAATCGGAGGCGACCACGCCCGCCGGGGCAGGCAAAGTCCTTTACTGGTACGATCCGATGTTCCCCAACCAGAAGTTCGACAAGCCCGGCAAGTCGCCCTTCATGGATATGCAGCTCGTGCCGCGATACGCGGACGGAGGAAGCGCCGGCGCGGCCCCCACGGTCGCCGTCGATCCCGCCGCGCGGCAGAGCCTGGGATTGCGGGTCGTCGCGGCGAAGATGGGCAGCCTTGCCTCGGCCCTCGAGGTCACCGGCACGATCGACTTCAACCAGCGCGACGTCGCCGTCATCCAGGCGCGTTCGGGCGGGTTCGTGAGCCGCGTCTATGCGCGAGCGCCCGGGGACGTGGTCCGCGCCGGCGCGCCGATCGCGGACCTGCTCCTGCCCGAATGGGGCGGCGCGCAGACCGAATATCTGAGCGTCAGGCGGCTCGGCAAGCCCGACCTCACCGCGGCCGCGCGCCAGCGACTGCGGCTGATGGGCATGTCCGACGGCCTCATCGCCAGCGTCGAGCGGAGCGGACGCCCGAACGGCGTGGTGACGATCACGACGCCGATCTCGGGCACGATCCAGACGCTCGACGCCCGTGCCGGCGTGACGCTCGCCATGGGCCAGACGCTCGCCCAGGTAAGCGGGCTCGGCACCGTCTGGCTCAATGCCGCGGTGCCCGAAGCGCGCGCGGGCGATGTCCGGGTCGGCCAGAATGCCAGCACCACGCTGGCGGGCTTCCCCGGCGAGCGCTTCGCCGGCCGGGTGATCGCGATCCTGCCGACCACGCAGGCCGACAGCCGCACGCTCACCGTGCGGATCGAGCTGCCCAACCGGGACGGCCGGTTGCGGCCGGGCATGTTCGCCAGCGTCGCGCTTGGCGGCGATGCCAAGCCGGCGCTGCTGGTGCCGAGCGAAGCGGTGATCCGCACGGGCAGGCGCACGCTCGTCATGCTGGCCGCAGGCGACGGGCGCTATCATCCCGCCGAGGTCCGCATCGGCCGCGAGGCAGGCGGCGAGACCGAGATCCTTGCCGGCCTGTCGCCCGGCGAGAACGTCGTCGTCTCGGGGCAGTTCCTGATCGATTCCGAGGCGAGCCTGTCGGGAATCGAGGCGCGGCCGATCGGCGGCGGTGCGGCATCGGCGACCATCGCCGCGCCGGCGTCGAAAGCCACGCTGTACGAGACGACGGGCAAGATCGAGCGGATCACGGCCAATTCGGTGACGCTCAGCCACGAGCCCGTTCCCGCGCTCGACTGGCCGGCGATGACGATGACCTTCGCGCTCGCCAATCCGGGCATCGCGCGCGGCTTCAAGGCGGGTGACCGGGTCCGGTTCGGGTTCGACCGGCCCCCGGCGGGACCGACGCTGCGGCATATGGCGAAGGTGGCGGGCCAGTGATCGCCCATCTCATCCGCTGGTCGGTGAGGAACCGCTTCTTCGTCGTGCTCGGCATGCTCGCGCTGGTCGGCGCGGGCCTGTGGGCGGTGCGCTCGACCCCGATCGACGCGCTGCCCGATCTTTCCGACGTGCAGGTCGTGATCCGCACTTCCTATCCGGGTCAGGCGCCGCAGATCGTCGAGAACCAGATCACCTATCCGCTCACCACCACCATGCTGTCGGTGCCCGGCGCCAAGACGGTGCGCGGCTATAGCTTCTTCGGCGACAGCTTCGTCTATGTGATCTTCGAGGACGGCACCGATCTCTACTGGGCGCGCAGCCGCGTGCTCGAATATCTCAACCAGGTCCAGGGTCGGTTGCCGGCCAGCGCCCGCAGCGCGCTCGGGCCGGACGCGACCGGGGTCGGCTGGGTCTATGAATATGCGCTGGTCGACCGCACCGGCCGGCACGATCTCTCGCAGCTTCGCGGGTTGCAGGACTGGTTCCTGCGCTACGAGCTGAAGACCGTGACCGGCGTGGCCGAAGTCGCCAGCATCGGCGGCATGGTCAAGCAGTACCAGGTGCTGCTCGATCCGGTGAAGCTCGCGGCCTACGGCGTAACCCACGCCCAGGCAGTGCAGGCGATCAGCCAAGCCAATCAGGAAGCCGGCGGCTCGGTGCTGGAAATGGCCGAGGCCGAATATATGGTCCGCGCCTCGGGCTATCTGAAAACGCTCGACGATTTCCGGGCAATCCCGCTCAAGACTGCGGCGGGCGGCGTGCCCGTCCGGCTCGGCGATGTCGCCACGATCCAGGTCGGCCCCGAGATGCGGCGCGGCATCGCCGAACTGAACGGCGAAGGCGAGGTCGCCGGCGGCGTCGTTATTCTTCGGTCAGGCAAGAACGCCCGTGAGACCATCGCGGCGGTCAAGGACAAGCTCGCCGATCTCAGGAAAAGCCTGCCGCCGGGCGTCGAGGTGGTCACGGTCTATGACCGCTCGCAGCTGATCGATCGCGCGGTCGAGAACCTCACCCGCAAGCTGGTCGAGGAGTTCATCGTCGTCGCATTGGTCTGCGCCCTGTTCCTCTGGCACGTCCGCTCGGCGCTGGTCGCGATCCTGACCTTGCCGCTCGGTGTGCTGGCCGCGTTCGTCGTAATGCGGTTCCAGGGGGTGAACGCCAACATCATGTCGCTGGGCGGCATCGCCATCGCCATCGGCGCGATGGTGGATGCGGCGGTCGTCATGATCGAGAACGCCCACAAGAGGATCGAACGCTGGGAGCAGGATCACCCGGACAGACATCTCGATGGCGAGATGCGCTGGATCGTCGTCACCGAGGCGGCGGCCGAGGTCGGGCCGGCGCTGTTCTTCAGCCTGCTGATCATCACGCTGTCGTTCATTCCGGTCTTCACCCTGGAGGCGCAGGAAGGCCGGCTGTTCGCGCCGCTCGCCTTCACCAAGACCTATGCGATGGGCGCGGCCGCGATCCTGTCGGTGACCCTGGTGCCGATCCTGATGGGCTGGCTGATCCGGGGCCGCATTCCGGCCGAGCAGGCCAATCCGGTCAATCGCTGGCTCACCAATATCTACCGGCCCGCGATCGACTGGACGATGAAGCGGCCCAAGGCAGTGCTGCTGATCGCGGCTCTGGTGTTCGCCACCACGGCCTGGCCGCTCAGCCGGCTCGGCGGCGAGTTCATGCCCAATCTCGACGAGGGCGACCTGCTCTACATGCCCTCGGCGCTGCCGGGCCTCTCGGCCGCCAAGGCGAGTGAGCTGCTCCAGCAGACCGACCGCCTGATCAAGACCGTGCCCGAAGTCGAAAGCGTGTTCGGCAAGGCCGGCCGCGCCGAGACCGCGACCGATCCCGCGCCGCTCGAAATGTTCGAGACGACGATCCAATTCAAGCCCCGCGACCAGTGGCGGTCGGGCATGACGCCCGAACGCCTTGTCGACGAGCTCGATCGCCGGGTGAAGCTTCCGGGTCTCGCCAATATCTGGGTGCCGCCGATCCGCAACCGCATCGACATGCTCGCGACGGGCATCAAGAGCCCGATCGGGGTCAAGGTGTCGGGCAGTGACCTCGCCGAGCTCGACCGCATCGCGCATGATGTCGAGACCGTGGCCAGGAGCGTGCCCGGCGTCAGCTCGGCGCTCGCCGAGCGGCTGACCGGCGGACGCTATGTCGATGTCGACATAGACCGCGCCGCCGCCGCGCGGTTCGGGCTCAACATCGCCGACGTCCAGGCCATCGTCTCCGGCGCGATCGGCGGCGAGACGATCGGCGAGACGGTCGAGGGCCTCGCCCGCTATCCGATCAGCGTGCGCTATCCGCGCGAATTGCGCGACAGCCTCGAAAGGCTGCGGGCGCTACCGATCCTGACGCCCGCGGGCCAGCAGATCACCTTGGGCACCGTGGCAAACGTCTCGATCGCCGAGGGACCGCCGATGCTCAAGACCGAGAATGCCCGGCCTTCGACCTGGGTCTACGTCGATGTGCGCGGGCGCGATCTTGCCTCGGTGGTCGGCGATCTGCAGCGTGCGGTGGCGAAACAGGTCAGGCTCTCGCCTGGGGTCAGCATCGCTTACTCTGGCCAGTTCGAATATCTCGAGCGCGCGGTCGACCGCTTGAAGCTGGTCGTGCCCGCGACGCTGCTGATCATCTTCGTGCTGCTCTACCTCATCTTCGGCCGCTTCGACGAGGCGGCGCTGATCATGGGGACGCTGCCGTTTGCGCTGACCGGCGGCATCTGGACGCTTTATCTGCTGGGGTTCAACCAGTCGATCGCCACCGGGGTCGGGTTCATCGCGCTCGCCGGCGTCTCCGCCGAGTTCGGGGTGGTGATGCTGATCTATCTCAAGAACGCGCTGGCCGAGCGCGGCGCACATCCGGACGCTGCCGAGGTCGAGGCCGCCGTGCGCGAAGGCGCGCTGCTGCGCGTCCGTCCCAAGGCGATGACGGTGGCGGTGATCCTGGCCGGCCTGCTGCCGATCCTGCTGGGATCAGGCGCGGGTTCGGAGGTCATGAGCCGGATTGCCGCGCCGATGATCGGCGGCATGCTGACCGCGCCCTTGCTCTCAATGTTCGTCCTGCCCGCCGCCTACCTGCTGTTGCGCCGGCCCAAGACCGATCCCATCCCTCAACCCGTTTCATCATGAAGGAGAAGACGATGAACCATGCACGACTGACCATTGCCCTCGGCCTCGCCGCCCTGACTGCCGCGTGCGGCAAGAAGGCGGAGGCCCCCGTTGCGACTGAGACCAACGAGGCGGCGCCCGCCGCGACCATGAGCGGCGACATGGGCAACATGTCGATGGCGCCTGACGCGAACGCCGCGATCAAGGCCAAGGGCCATGGCACCGTCACCGCGATCGACAAGGCGGCAGGCACGATCACGCTCGATCATGGTCCGATCCCGGAGGCCAAGTGGCCCGCGATGACGATGGCGTTCAAGGCCGCGCCGTCGATCACCGATGCGGTCAAGGTCGGCGACAAGGTCGATTTCGACCTCTCGCTCAAGGGCAGCGATGGCGAGGTCACCGCGATCGCAAAGCAGTGATCCGCTAAGTTCGACCGGAAAAAGCTGGTTGCGGCGCCGCTCCCGGGCGGCGACGCCCGTGCCGGCCGTCTGCCTGGCTGTGCGCCCGGTCGACGGTTGCGACCGGCAACGCCCAATGCCAGCGGCGTTTCCCTGCGCGATCACCGACAATTTGAGCACGCTTCGCGGATCGCACATTGAACGTGCAAGCCGCCCTTGCTCGCGATAGCCTGAACGGCAAGGAGCCCAGTTTAGATGACCCAGCCAGTATGACCTTGTTACCCGCGACACATCATGATCTCGTGAGCGAGCTTGTCCGTCGTTGGCGAGACGATCCCGGCGCCACCTATCGCTCCTGGTTTCTGTGGGACGAACGGCTGAAAAACTTCCGCTCCATCCGTCGCGGGCTGCAGCAGGTGGTCGCAGAAATCGAAAGTGGGCGGTTCGGCGTCGCCTATCGCGGCTCGTCACTGGAAACGGTTGTCCACTCGATCGCCGAACAGCGGCAGATCTTCAAGGGCGCCGACCATGCCTGGCTGTGGAAGCCCAAGCTGCGCATTCCAGACATCTACGAAAGCCCGGACAACCAGCGGGCGTTCGGTCGCCTGCTCGACAATTGCTCGTGCTGCGATACCGCCGAGGAGATCATCAGCCACATCCGCAGCATAGACGCGCTCAAGATCAAGGGGCTGGGGCCGGCGGCGGCCAACCTGCTCTATTTCCTTCACCCGACGCTGGTGCCGCCCTTCAATACCGCGATCGTCAAGGGCTACAATGCCGTCACCGGCGCCAAGGTGAAGCTCGGGTCATGGGATCATTTTCTCGCCATGCGCGCCGGCATCCTCGACCTCAACGACCGTTACCGCGAGTTGCTCTCCAACGATCTCGGCGCGATCGGCGGACTGTTGTTCGACATTGGCTCGGGCCGCTATCCCGCGCCACCGCTGGAGGATGACGCAACGGCGGCCGACGACTGGCTCGGCAGATTGGAACATGCCAGAGCGGAGGCAAGCCGGCTCGACAAGACAGCCGCCGCGCAGGGCGAAACCGATCGCACGCACGCCGAAATCCAGGCCTGGCTGCGCGACCTCGGCCATGCCCTCGGTTACGATGTGTGGATCGCCGCCAATGACCGCGGTCGACTTCACGCTGGCTGCCCGCTTGGACAGGGATGCCTCGAGCGCCTTCCAGACGCCATTGCGACCTCTCCCGGAGCGGACTCGATCCGCCTCATCGACGTGTTGTGGCTGGCGAAGGGTGGCGACGGCGTCGCCGCCGCGTTCGAGGTTGAACATTCGACCTCGATCTACTCGGGGATCGTGCGCATGCTCGATCTGGCGCTGTCGGGGAGCGATCTGCACGCTGCCGCCGGGCTATTCCTGGTCGCACCGAATGCGCGCGAGCAGGACGTTCGCGCGCAACTCCGTCGCCCGGCTTTCAGCCGTATTGCCGATCTCGACTTCGCCTATCTGCCCTATGGCGAGCTGGAGAGAAACAGGGACGCGATCGCTCGTTTTGGAACGGGATTGAAGGCCATCAAGGCGATCTCAAGCCCCCTTCCCTGAAAGGGGGCGTTTGCGGGAGGGGGCGGAATCCTACGCCAAGCTCGCCCAGATAGCCGGCGCGAGATCTTACTTGTTGCTGCCTTCTACGGTCGCGCCA
>NZ_FXUI01000034.1:0-7307 GCF_900182875.1 Novosphingobium panipatense | reverse complement strand
GCATCACGCCCGACGCGCTTGTGCAGGCGAGCGTGCCGGAATACTCAACCGCAAGACTCTCGTTATGAGCGAGGGACCGCCGGGGGGCAGGTCACGATCCTTCTGCCGGATCTTCGCAGGCTTGTCTTTCCAGCGCTCGGGTATCCGGCCTTCCTTGATGGCCGCTTTCTCCTCCTCGGTGTTGCGCTGCTTCGGAGCCGGCACCACGGTCGCGTCGATGATCTGCCCGCCCATCGCGAGATAACCCCGATCGGTTAGCGCAGCATCAAAACGGGCAAATAGGCGGTCGATCGCCTTGGCCTTCACCAGCCTCTCGCGGAAGAGCCAGACCGTCGTCGCATCGGGCACCGTGCCGTCGAGCCCGAGCCCCAGAAAGCGCAGGAAGGAGAGGCGGTCCTTTATCTGGAACTCGGTTGCTTCGTAAGCGCCGACGGAATCCGGCCTTGACGCTAACCGCTTAGGCTGCGCAGCAGCGCTTGTACTTCCTGCCCGAGCCGCATGGGCACGGATCGTTACGGCCGACCTTGTTGGCCTGGATAGATCTGAGCGCATTCGCGTCACCATCATGCAGCAGCGCCAGCTTCCTCATACCGATGATTGCACGCGGTAGAAGCTCAGCGTGTTCGTCGCGGATGGCGTCAGCGTCTTCGCGTTCTTCGATCTGCTCGTCTGTCTCGATAAAGCCAACCAGCAGACCAAGGAACGTTGCTGTTCGCTCGTCGTCGGCCAGGTCTGACCAATATTCGGGATGCAGCTTCATGGCTCGATAGAAGCCCTTCATCCATCCCCGGACCCTGCCATGGTCAGCCTTCTGCCCCCTTTCGGAGAAGCTGGGTTGATAGCTCGGCCATCCCTTTTGAAGCTCCGCTTCAATCGCCCTGAACAGTGTCAGAACGGCGGCGAGGGCCTGCTCCATTCTGGCTTGATCCGTCACCGGGGGGAGCGCGGTCCACAAGTCCGCAATCCAGTCGGCGATTTCCAATTCTGGTGTCACCAGCACGCCGGTCAGGTAGCCGTCCATTTCCAAGGGCGGCAGGAGACCGGGATCCCAGGCGAGAGGTGTGAACAGAGCGGAGTGAGGCTGTGATGTGTTCATGCAGCCTGAGCCGTATCGCGTAGGGCCTGCCAGCGCCATGGCAGGAGTTCGTCGATCCGGTTGATTGGATGATTGCCGATACGCGCAATGACGTCGGTGAACCAGGCTTCGGGCTCTACGCCGTTCAAGCGGCACGTTTCGGCAAGCGAGTAAAACAGCGCCGAGGCATCCCCGCCCTTGATGGACCCGACGAACATCCAGTTGCGCCGCCCCAGGGCAACGCCGCGCAGGGCATTTTCGACCAAGTTGTTGCTGATCTCGAGCAGGCCGTCTTCGCAATACCGAACCATCGCCGCCCAGCGGTTAAGCGGATAGCGGCATGCCTTCGCCAAGGCACTGTCCGAAGACAATCCTTGCATCTGGGCTTCGAGCCATGGTCGCAACGCAGCCAGTTTTGGGCGGGCCAGCTGCTGGCGAACCCGCCGTCGCTCATCGGGCGGTGCTCCCTTGATGTCGCGTTCGATCGCGAAGAGCTCGCTGATCCTAACCACCGCTTCAGCCGCTACCGGCGACGGATTCTTTTCCAGAATGTCGGTGAAGTTGCGCCGCGCGTGGGCCCAGCAGCCGACCTCCGTTACCCCGCGCGGTGCCTTGGTCTTGGGGTCATGATACAGCGCGTTGTAACCGGCATAGCCGTCCGCTTGAAGGTATCCGCGGTAACCGGCAAGGTGGGCTGCGGGATGCTTGCCGCCGCGCCCGGTCGTGAAGCGGAACGCCACAGCAGGCGGGCTCATATCCCCGCTTGAGCGGCTGTCGCGCAGATAGACCCAGAAGTAGGCGGTGTGACTACCATCTGCGCCCTGCAGCAAGGTCACGGGCGTTTCGTCGCCGTGTATCTTTGGAGCTTCCAGGATGTAGGCGAGCAACCGTTCGCCGAGCGGCGCCATCAGCCAGGCCAGCTTGCGGGACCAGCGGCCCATCACGTCGCGATCGATCTCCACGCCTTGGCGGCGCAGGATCACCGACTGGCGATGCCAGGGCTGATGATCGACGAAGCGGCTGACGACGAGATGCGCGAGCAATGCGCTGCTTGCCATCACCTTGGGCAGCGGCAGATCAATGGCCGGCGCCTGACGGATCGTTTCGCAGGACCGACAGGCAATGCGAGGGCGAACATGACGTAGGACACGGAAGCAGGCGGGCACGTAATCCAGCACTTCCGTGACATCTTCGCAGATGACGGTCTCGTTCCCACCGCAACCGCATGGCTCGGGAAGATGCTGGGTCGTCTGCCGCGGGATATGCGCGGGGATCGGTGCTCGGGTTCCGGCTTTGCGCGTCGGCTTCGCATTCGACACCGCAGGTGCGTCATCATTGGCCGGCTCTGGGGCATCGACCTCTTCGAACATCAGACGCAGCTGCGCGATATCCATCTTCTCGGAGCTGCGACCGAACTGGACGCGCAGAAGCCGGGCCAGACGGTGCTCCAGCTTTTCGATCGTCAAGCCCTGAACTTTGACGATCTGCTTTGCCGCCCCCAGTTCGGCCCGCTCCAGCTCCATGACCTCAGCCATCTCCCGCAGCATTTTCTGCAGGAAGACGGGGTCTGTGGGGAGACGATCAAGGTCGAACCGCATGCCGTAGACTATAGCGCGAGCGGCATCTCGCGCCTATAGAAATGGCAGTTTTCCGGGCCTTTATCGCTCACGCGAGGGTCGGCGTGAACACCTCGTCGTGAACAATTGCCTGCCGCCAATCCAGCCCTTCGATCAGCATCGCCAACTGGGCGGCCGAGAGCCGGGCGGCCGCGCCGCCCTGGGTTCGGGGCCATACGAACTTCCCGCGTTCGAGACGTTTTGCATAGAGACAAAGCCCTGATCCGTCCCAGACCAGTGCCTTCAACCTATCGCCTCTTTTGCCGCGGAACAGAAATACGGCGCCGGAGAATGGATCGAGCTGGAGGATGTTGCGCACTTGCGCCGACAGCCCGTCGAAGCCCTTGCGCATGTCGCACGGCGCCAGCGACAGATAGATCTTCGCCGACGGCGGCAGCGTCAGGCTCAACGTTCAAGCTCCCCGATGACCTCGAGCGCCAATCTCAACGTCTCTCTGTCAACCAGCTTGTCGATCGATACCGTGAAGCCACCGCCGCGCCGAATTTCGATCCGGCCGGCGTCAGATTGCGTGGCCAGCGGTTCGGCGGGCGTCAGCTCAACCGGCACGAACCCGGCCATCGCGCCGCGGAGCAATTGCTTGCGCCAGGTATAAAGCTGACCGGTCCCGATCCCGTACCGACGCGCGACCACCGCCATGATGGCGCCGGGCTGCGTGGTTTCTTTCAGGATCGCCAGCTTCTCTTCGTCGCTCCAGTGCCGGCGCCGTTCCACCCGTACGACCGCTCCGCCATCTCGGCGAGCGCTCATACGAGGCTCTTTTGACTGCTCGATATCCACTCGCAAGGCCTCCATGTGCCCCGCGAAATTCACGCCGATCCACATCCGCACAAGGCCAGGTTCCGTCGGCGCTTACGTTGCTTCATCCGACAGCGAGTAGAGCGCCTGCAGCACAAGGATCTTGAACATCAGCACCGGGTCGAAGGGTGGGCGCCCACCCTTGCCGCGAGGACCACGGCGCAGGGCCGCCACCAGCGGGCCCCGGAAGACCTCAAAGTCCACGACCGCCGCCAGACGCTCCAGCGGATCGCCCGCCGCGCTCAACGCTTCATATCGGTTCGAAAGATCGAAGAAACCCGGCTGCCCTGCCATCATCGCCTCCGCTGCAATGCAAAGGCAGTGAATCAGCTCAAGCCCGTATCCGCCAGTGGTTTTTCGAGGCGTCCGGCTGCATACCGCTCGTCCAGATCGAAAAAGCCACGCTGTGCCGCCACTTCAACCCTCCATCGCTCACCTCGATGGAATCACAATCCCGCGATCATCACCATAGGTAAATCAGGGTGTCCATCGGTTTGGCGCGCGCCGAAGCGAAGCTCACCCTTTGCAACCTCGCTTATAACTTCAATAGGCTGATTTTCCACGAACGCCGGGAAAGCGTGGGCTGATTCTGCCTGCAATCCGGGAGAACCGGGTCAAATCACCCAGAATCACCCCGGCAACGGGCCAGCGGCGCGCTCGACGTCGTCGGACAGCATCGGTATCACGCTGTCGGATTGACCTGCCTCGAAATACTCGGTTTTTGCGGGTCTCCAGCTTCAACGATCGCAGTATTGCACAGCTACGGTGGTGCAGGGAGCCGTCCACGCCATCACATCACCGTAGAAGCCGGGGCCGTTAGGCGGTCGCTCATCTCCTAAAGTACTACCACCGTGCGGTTGAAATCGTCAGTAAACCGACGCTTCAGCTTCGCTCCCAAACCACCGAGCCTACTATTGGTGTCCGTAAGGCGAGGGAAGATTCTTGGGCGCGTTATACAGCTCAATATCATATTACTCTCAACATGCGTTCTTCATAGATTTCGATGTGGCGGCGAGTCACTTCATCGATATCAAAATTGTTTTCTGCGTGCACACGGGCTGCAGCGCCCATGCGTACGCATAAGTCGCGATCAATAATCAACCGATCAATAACATCAGCTAGCGCGGTACTTTCTTTTACTGGGCAGAGCAGTCCCGTCACTCCATCAACTATGGCGTCGCGGCATCCTGGGACATCGCTCGTCACCGATGCGCGGCCTGCGGCGGCTGCATCGATCAACGTCTTGGGAAACCCTTCACGATATGATGGTAGAACGATGATATGCAGGGTTGCTAGCACTGCTGCGATGTCTGAGGTGTGGGGAAGCCATTCAACTACGCCTTCTGCTAGCCATGCATCAATTTCTACACGTGTGATCGAAGTGGGGTTTGTGAGGTCTGGATCACCGATCAACAGAAAGGTAGCGTTACGACCCCTCAGACGTAGCTCGCGTGCCGCCTCGACGAATTCATAAACACCCTTATCTCGGAGCAATCTCGCAGGCAGGCCGATGCGCGTTCCGGCGCCGGCTGGATGCGGCTGCATTGTAATTTTTCTAAGATCAACACCTGAGCCACCAATACGGTGAATCGATATCTGATCTAATCCTGCAAACTCAACCATCTTCGCGTCGTCGGAATTCTGAAAAATAAAACTGACGTTGCGGCGGTTTAAACCAAAACCCATAAATCCATTTATCGTGCGGCGCAGTACTTTCTTCATCCCGCTGGCCTTGCCTGTGTAGACATAACCAAGCCCCGATACGGCGCCCACTATAGGGATATGGAGGAACTTCGACACAATACCGGCATGAAGTATGCACTTAATGGCAATTGCTTGGATTATCGCTGGCTTAGTGCGCCAGACGATCGCAAAGGCTCGAAGGAAGGACAGTATCTCTCCGAAAATTGAGGTGCCGCCTCGATTGACCTTCCACTCCGCCCAATCCGCGCCACTTGCGAGAATTGTCTTAATTGCAGTCGTGTGAGCAGGACAGGCGACGGTAACCATATAGCCATTTGCCACCGCTCCTCTGACCAAGTTTATCCGGTGTGAAACAAAAAATGGTGCGTCCCCGACGAAGAATAGTATTCTTTTAGATTTTTTCATAACTATCAGATTCCTATAAGTCTTTTGGTAGGGCTACTTTGTCTCCTCTACCGCGACCAAAGGCAGTTAGTAGTATAATCTTAAGATTAAGAGATAATGATTGCAACTTCATATAAATATGATCGCTGTTCGCCAGTTCTTGTGGACGGCTCATGTCGATATCGCGAATCTGAGCATAGCCAGTGATACCGGGCTTCATCGTATAGACACCAAGCACCGAGCGCGCATTTATCAATTCTTCTTGTACAGGTAGGCAAGGGCGAGGACCAACCAGCGTCATCTCGCCTCGTAATAAATTAATTGCCTGCGGTAACTCATCGAGCTTAGTTTTGCGAAGAAATCTGCCAACTCTTGTAACAGCGCTGACGCTGACTTCGTGCGTGCCGGCCGCGATAGTATCCCGCTTCATTGTCCGAAATTTATAGAGGGTAAATAGGGCCTGATGCTTGCCCACGCGTGCCTGCGCGAAGACCACGGGGCCAGGACTATCAATACGAATAAGTGCATAAATAATAATTAAAAACGGAATCAATAATAATAAAATGCTTATTGAAACAATAATGTCAGTTGCACGTACGGCATAGCGATAGGCTGATGATTTTAGTAAATCATCTGTTAAAATATAAATTTTATTTGGAGTAAAGTCCAGTTTAAGAAGGTGATCGGCAATGATTCCTAAAGATGTAGATGGCTTGATTATTTTAAAAACATCAAAGATATATTTACCAACTATCCCTGCGCTATTAAGAGGGCTTAGTCTTTTTCCGAAATACGATTTGCCGTGAAAATATCCTATATAGACATTATCAAGCTTGTCGCCAATTATATCTTTAACGCATTGTTGCGCGATCCTTTTGCTTATCGCATAATATGATGTGTTAGCATCGTCGAGTGACTGAATCGATGCAATATTGACAAAGCGCTGCCCCCCCATGCGGTTGAACTGGGCGCAAATCCAAGTAGAGAAGTCAACATTGTCTCGAATAAAATCGTTAAGCGATCCTGACTGATTATTATTTCGAACTGCTAAGTGAACAAGTGTATGGCATATTTGTTGGTTGGCAAGGAACTCGTAATCAGCAACATCAACTCCTTCAAGGCCGGCATAAAGCATGCGAAGAGAGGCGGAATTACGGCTAACTGCCAGTACTTTCCTGCCGTTTTTGGCAAGTATAGGAATAAGGTGGCGACCAATATTTCCGGATGCACCAGTTATTATAAAATCGTAATGGTTGGTTGTTTCAGCTATCATGGGGGTTTTTATTGCCTTTGGCGATGGTTTAATCATGCAGGAAACAGAGATGCCTCAGTCTGTCTGAAAAAATCCCCGTCCAAGTTAATTGTATCGTCTGCCGGTTCTCTCGCTATTGATGCTGGGCGTCATTCTGGTCGGGCTACGCCCTCCGTGTATGACGCCCAGCATCGGTATTCAGCTTCATACTTGCCATCTCCAGCGGAAGGTTGTCAAAGTAGGTGACCCTGTCCCGGAAAATGTAATTGCTCACGGGGTTGGCCAAGGCCTGAAGGCTCAGGCGACGGCGAACTTACCCTCGACGAGTTCGCGCACGGCCTGGAGGGCTGACTTTCCGTGCAGGCGAGCTGGACGCCTCGAAAAACCACTGGCGGATACGGGCTTGAGCTGATTCACTGCCTTTGCATTGCAGCGGAGGCGATGATGGCAGGGCAGCCGG
>NZ_FXUI01000033.1:0-9460 GCF_900182875.1 Novosphingobium panipatense | reverse complement strand
ATGTCGTGGCGGACGAGGAGGCCGGCTACATCACCATCGACGAGGGCGATTACGGCGCGCTGCCGATGACGATCATAGACCGGATCGTCCACAGCGTGCCGGGCGGACGGCTTGACGAATTCTGAGACAGATGGGGAGGGGCGCGTCTGCGCCTCTCCCTTTTTTTGCTGTGGGGTCAGAACGGACATGGAGGGCATCGAGCCCTCCATGTCCGTGCCGCGAGCATGCTCGCGGCGGGGGCTGTTCACGCCGTCAGGCGCTTTTCCACTTCGTCTATCCCGAGGCTCCGAATCCGGCCGAGAAGGTTCCCCAGCCGCTTTGTCTCGAGTTTGAGAAGACCGGTCTTCTCGATGGCCTGAATGGCTGCCTCGCGTTCCTTCTCTTCCAGTCTTTGCCGCCGCTCTTCGAGCTTGCGGACATCCTTTTCGATCGCGGCTCTTTCCTGTTCCAATGTGCGTGCCATGAAGGGCCTCTTGGTTCACGCTGATCGGGCTATGAACCGCGACACTATAGCCTCTCGCGACCGGCCTCGAAAGCGGAACGTCGCCGATGTTTTTCGGTGCACTTTTCCTCGTGCAAACAAATCCCATCAGCGTCGTTCACAACGCTAAGACGCGCAGACTGGCAGTCTCGCTTCGCGTAATCACGCCTTGCACGCCGTTCCGTCCAAAGGACGGCGAGGCGCCCCGCCGAAGGCATTTTTCATCCCAGACCATCTGTGTCACATGACGACCCGAGGGTGGAGATCTGCCCTGGTACAGAGCAGCACACCGAACGCACCAGGGTGCATGGACTTTGACAGCGATCCCAATAGGTTAGCGGCGCCATGGGCTGTGTGCTGCTGTGGGACAGCATCCGGGAGGCGGAAAGCACCGCTAAAATCCGCCATTTCAGCGTGTTACGTCAGAACACAGCGCGCCCGTCGCTCGCGACTTCCTTGCCCTCCTGGCGCGGCTGCGCTATAAGGTGGATCGGTTTCTGAGACCCCACCAGCCTCCCTGCTAGGAGGCCTGGTTTGACGACCCCCAACAAGCATTGCACGGTCCGCCTCGACCGGAGCAAATATGATCGCCTCGTCGAGCTCGCTGCCGAACGTGGTTGCACGCTGACCGACCTGCTCCGCGCGGCCGTCGACAACTTCCTGTCATCCGGCCAGCTGCTGACCTCCAGTCAGCGCCGTATCGCACGGATCGGCGAGTTCCAGCACCTCGCGCTCGACATCATCATCCGCGAACAATTTCCCGAATATCGCGACCGTATCATCGCGGAAACCGACAAGCGCCTGGAGCTCTACCATGGCGCGTAAGGACGACATCCGCACCGATGGCAGAGCCATCCCGCTGACCCATCACAGCGCGCGTGGCAAAGTGCAGCGCAACTCAGGCAATTTCACCCGCGGCAGCCAGCTCATCACCCATGAGATGCTCATGTGGTTCTCGGGTGCGAAACTGCCTTTCATCCTCTGGTTCTTCGCCTTCCTCGGCGCCTGGTTCATCATCATGTCGATCAAGCTCGACGAGCACGGTTTCCAGCTCGTCTGCATGAAGGTCTACGCGACGCTCTGGAACTGGATCGACCTCGATCCAAACAAACGCGTCAACGTCACGTTGCCGAGCGGCGACATCATGCGAACGGTGATGCAGGCGGTCCCTTATATCCCCGAAGTAATCAAGGCTTGGAGCACCGCGATGCGCGGTCTCCTGGGAGCCTTTCTGATCTCGATCTTCGTGACCATTCCGGTGGCCATCTGGTTCGTCGATCTGTCGCATCGGCGGGGGCGTTCGATCCTTCAGGAACGGCACGAACGCGGGGCGATGCTCGTGGCCCGCGACATCCTTCAGGCCGAGATCAGCCAGCACAATCTCGAGAAGTTCGAGGAGGAGGCGCGCGATCTCTTCCCCGGCATGTCCCCTGCCCAGGTCCTCCGCCTTTCTTTCGGCAAGCGGAAGGGGGCGGGAATCCATCATCCTTACACGCTCGCAGGTGTTCCGTTTCCACACCGGACCGAGCAGTCCCACGTCATGCTCATCGGCACCACCGGCTCGGGCAAGACCACCGAGCTCAGGAGCCTTGTGACGCAGATGCGCGAGCGCCAGGACACCGCCGTCATCTTCGACCTCACCGGCGCCTATGTCGAAGCCTTCTATGACCCCGCGCGCGACACGATCCTCAATCCCATGGACGCGCGCTGCCCGGCCTGGTCGATCTTCAACGACTGCCGCACGCACAGCGAGTTCACCGCTGCTGCTGCTGCCCTGATACCGTCGGATGGTGGTTCGTCCGAGCCCTTCTGGGCGCTCGCCGCGCGCACCCTCTTCATCGAGATGTGCATCCGCTTGATGGAGCGCGGACAGACTACGAATCTCGCGCTGTCCGAGAACCTGATGACCGCCGACCTGAAGCGCGTTCACCGCTTCCTCGCCAATACCATCGCAGACCCGCTGACCGCGCCGGAAGCTGCGCGCATGGCGGAATCGATCCGCGCGGTCTTCAACACCAACGCCCAGGCCTTGCGCTTCCTCCCTGACGACGGCGAGCCCTTCTCGATCCGCGACTGGATCTGCGGGGAGAAGAAGCCGGGATCGATCCTCTTCGTGACGTCGAGCTATGTCGATCTGCCGATGAACCGGGCGCTGCTGACGCTCTGGATGGACCTCGCCATCAACCGCCTGATGACGCTGCCGCGCACACGTAGCTTGCGGACCTGGTTCATGTTCGACGAGCTCGGCGCGCTTCACAAATTGCCGGCGATCGAAAACGGTCTTCAGACCGCGCGCGCGTTCGGTGGTGCAATGATCCTCGGCATCCACAGCTTCGAGAAACTCGTCGAGGTCTATGGCGAGCAGGGCGCGAGAAATCTTGCCTCGCTCGCCCGCTCGAAACTCATTCTCGCGACCGCCGATCTCGACACGGCCGAGCAATGCGCACGCTATATTGGCAACCGCGAGGTCCGCCAGATGGATGAGGCCTATAGCTACGGCTACAACAACACGCGCGACGCCTCGACGCTGACCCCGCGCAAGCAGGTCGAGCCGCTCGTCATTGCCGACGACATCACCAACCTGCCCTCGATGCACGGCTTCGTGAAATTCCCCGACGGCTTTCCCGCCGCGCGGATCTTGCTCGAGTGGAAGGACTATCCCCAGGTCTCCCAGGGCTTCGTCCAACGGCCCGATATCGGGCCGGTTCGGTCGAAGCGCGGAGAGGAAGCGTTCGAGGAGGACGGGGCAGGGGAAGCGGGCGGACGGGACGGCGCCGGGCAGGTGATCGAGGAAGTGTCCGAAAGCACCAATCTCGCGAAGGATCTGGCCGCGCGCATCCTGTCTGCCGAGGTCGAGGAAGTGGACGATGCTGCGAGCCGGGCCGCCCAGCGTGCCGACGATCGCGATGAGCAGACCGCGCCCACGCTACACGCCGCGGACAGGGCCCAGGCGGGCCGCGCCAATGGCGAGGAGCAGCCGGTCGCGACGCGCGAGAGGGACCGGGGAAGCGAGCGGCGGACCGATACGCCGCGAGCGCCCCAGGTCGAGGATCTGACACCGGTCGAGCTGCGCCAGGCCTTCCACCCAGGCCGCGGCGACGACGGCGTCGACATGGGGATCTGATCCATGCTGTCGGTCGCCGCCGTCCGCTCCGCATCCGGCGCCGCGAACTACTTCGCAAAGGACGACTATTATACCGTCGAGGGATCGTCCGAGGCCACCGCCTGGGCGGGGGAGGGCGCCGATGCGATCGGGCTGTCCGGCGAGGTCTCCAAGGAGGCCTTCGAGGGCGTGCTCAACGGCATCCTGCCGAGCGGCGAGGCGGTCGCGCAGGTCGAAAATCGGCGCGCCGGCGTCGACCTTACTTTCTCGATGCCGAAGTCCGCGTCGGTCATGGCCTATGTCGCCGGCGACAAGCGCGTGCTCGGCGCCAACATGGCCGCGGTCAAGGCGACCATGGCCTGGGTCGAGAAGAACCTCGCCGAGGGGCGGCGCGATGTCGAGGGCCGCAAGGTTCCGGTCCAGACCGGCAATCTCGTCTATGCACTCTTCCAGCACGATACCAGCCGGGCGCTCGACCCGCAGGCGCATATCCACGCCGTTATCGCCAACCTCACCCGCATGCCCGACGGCAAATGGCAGGCGCTGCATGCCGACAAGATCTGGAGCCACAACAGCATCATCGGTTCGATCTACCACGCTTACCTCCGTTCCGAGCTCGAGCGGATCGGCTACCAGCTCGACATGAAGGGCAAGCACGGCACGTTCGAGATCGCCGGCGTGCCCAAGGCGGTGATCGCCGAATATAGCCAGCGGCGCGAAGAGATCCTCGACCGTGCGACCCAGCTCGGGATCAAGTCGCCCGAGGGTCTGCGCGAGATCACCAAGCGGTCGCGCGATCCCAAGCTCGATGTCGAGGACCGCGCCGCGCTGAAGCAGGACTGGGTGGACAGGGCCGCTGCGCTCGGGTTCGACGGAAAGGAATTGCGCGCGGCGGCCGAGGCGCGCGCAGGGCTGACGCCGTCCGAAAATGCACTCGAACGCGGCTACCGCGCGATCGTCGATGCCGTCGATGGCGCCCGCCAGACGCTGGGTGCGCTCCTTCGCCCCCAGGACCCCTTGGTGGACAATGCGCTTGCCCGAGCGGTCAGGTCGCCGGCCGAAGCGCGCGCGCAGCTTGGCGTCGCGTCCGCCGTGCGCATCCTTTCCGAACGCGAAGCCGCCTGGCCCGTCGCTCTGCTCAGCAAGACCGCGCTCGATCTCGGTCTCAAGGGCGTCACCGTCGATATGATCGAGAAGCGGATCGACCGGCTCGTGACGAACCGTCAGCTCATTCCGGGCGTCGCGACGGCAGCGGACCGGACGGGCCGCATGGTGACCACGCAGGAGGCGCTGCGCACCGAGGAGAGGATTCTTGGCGCGGTCGATGAGGGCAAAGGGAAAGCCGAACCGATCGTCGCGGCGGCCGACGCGCCGCAGCGCCTGCAGGATGCGGCGGCGCTTCCTCTGAACCCGGGACAGCTTGCCGCGGCGACGATGATCCTCTCCTCGGCCGACCGCACGGTGTCGGTCCAGGGCGTCGCCGGCGCGGGCAAGTCGACCATGCTGCAGGCGGTGGCCCGGGTTGCGGAAGCCGAGGGGCGCGAGATCACCGGCCTCGCATTTCAGAACAAGATGGTGGCGGACCTCGCCGAAGGGGCCGGGATCAAGGCGCAGACGATCGCCTCGTTCGTGCTTGCCAACGAGCGTTTCATCTCCGAGCGCGATACGCCCCGCTACGAGGCGGCGCGCGAGAAGCTCGCCGGCACCATGCTGATCGTCGACGAAACTTCGATGGTGTCGTCGAACGACATGCTCAAGCTCCACCAGATCACGGCAGCGGTGGGCGTCGACAAGCTGGTGCTGGTCGGCGATCGCCAACAGCTCTCCTCGATCGATGCCGGCAAGGCCTTCGCGATGATCCAGGCGGGCGGTGGCACCGTGGCGCGGATGGACCAGAACATCCGCCAGCGCACCGACCAGCTGCGGACGGTCGCCGCTCTCGCCAATATCGGCAAGGCCGGCGCGGCGATGAAGGTGCTGGGGGACCATGTGGTCGAGACGGCCGAGCCAGCCGCCGCGGCGGCCGCCATGTGGCTGGCGCTGGATCCGGCCGGGCGGGAAGCAACCGCCGTCTTCGCCTCGGGCCGCGATGCGCGCGCCATCATCAACTCGGCGATCCAGGACGGACTCGTCGCCGAGGGCAGCGTCAAGGGACAGGGCATCCACCTCACCGTCTACGAGCGGGTCAACACCACGCGCGAGGAGCTGCGCTATGCCTCGACCTACCGGCCGGGCCAGACGCTCGAGGTCGGCCGCGGCGGTGCGCAGGATGTAGGCATCAGGGCCGGTCGCTACGACGTCCTCAAGGTCCATGCCAATGGCAAGGTCGAACTCGCCGAGGGCCGTCGCAAGTTCCGGTTCGACCCGCAGAAGCTGTCGCCGACCGAACAGCGCGATCGGCTCCAGCTCTCGGAGAAGAAGGATCTGCAGCTCCGCGAAGGCGATCGCATCCGCTGGACCGCCAACGACAAGGAGCGCGGCCTGCATAACGCGGCGCTCGCTCGCGTCGTCGGCGTCGATGCCGACGGGGTGAAGGTCGAGACCGCAGACAAGTCGCTCCTGACGCTCGGGCTCGGTGATCCCATGCTCTCCAGGCTCGACCTTGCCTACAGCCTCAACATGCACATGGCGCAGGGGATCACCACCGACAAGGCGATCACCGTCATGTCCGCGCACGAGCGCAACCTCTCGAACCAGCGCCTGTTCAACGTCGGCGTCACCCGCGTGCGCGACGAGCTCACCATGATCGTCGACGACAAGGAGAAGCTCGAGCGCCAGCTCGATATGAATCCAGGCAACAAGACCTCTGCGATGGAGACGCTTGGTCGCCTCGACATCGATGGGAAGAAGGGGACGTCCCCCCACGACAAGTTCGATCCCGGGCCGATCGAGGGCGTCGATCTCACGGACCTTCCACCCCTGCCCACCGACCTGCCCCCGTTGCCAGATGGGGCAGTGCCGGCGGCGAAGGATCCGCAGCGCCCACCCGATCTGAATCCTGATCGCGGCGACGTGCTGCCGCCGCTGCCGGAGCGAAGCCTGGGTCTCGATTTGTAGCTTGAAGCCGCCGGCGAGGGGCCGGCCGCAATGAAGGAGAAATCCCATGGGATGGGAATTCGAAGAAGCCGGTAAGTTCGGCAGTGAGAAGGCGGCCGACGACTATGCCCGGCGCAACAATATCGACCCTCGCGATGTCCATATCGCGCGCAAGGGCGATGAGGTCGAGCTTAGCATTCGCCGCTCCGCTCTCGATCGCCGAGGCTTGCGCGATAGTCATGAGGGCAGGCGGGATGGCTGGAGTTGAGGGGGGGCCTCGCTCTCCTGTTGCCGGCATGGAGAGACTATGTCAGTCGCTGCACCATGTTCGCCCTTAAGGCTCGGGGAGGGGGTCGCGCTGTATCCTACGACTATCGATCCTCAGGCCAGGAGTTCCGTTCCGATCTGATGTGCTGTCTGACCGCTCTCTTCGAAGCTCGAGATGTTGTGGATCGTGGTCTCCGCGATGGCTGTGAGCGCCTCGCGGGTGAAAAAGCCCTGATGGCCTGTAATGAGGACATTCGGGAATGTCAGGAGGCGCGCGAAAACATCATCCTGCAGCATGGTTTCCGACAGGTTTCGGAAGAAGAGATCACCTTCTTCTTCATAGACATCGAGGCCCAACGCCCCAATCCTTCCCGACTTCAATCCGGCGATGACAGCGCGGGTATCCACGACGGCTCCCCGGCTCGTATTGATCAGCATCGCACCCTCGCGGATCAGCTTGAGCGAGTTCGCATTGATCAGATGATGCGTTTGCGGCGTGAGCGGGCAATGGATGGTTACGATGTCGGATCGTTCCATCAGCTCGGGGAACGGCACGTAGGTCACGCCCCGCTGCTCGAGGGTCTCATCCGGGACTGGGTCGAAGGCCAATAGCGTGCATCCGAATCCTTGAAGGATATGGGCCACGAGCGTTCCAATGCGGCCGGTCCCCACAATCCCGACTGTTCGGTTGCCGAGGTTGAACCCAAGCAGGCCGTCCAGCGCGAAGTTCCCTTCCCGGACCCGGACATAGGCCCGGTGCAGCTTGCGGTTGAGCGACAGGATGAGCGCGACGGTGTGTTCGGCAATTGCTGCGGGGGAATAGGCTGGTACGCGCGCGACGGCGATCTTCAGCGCCTCAGCCGCTTCGAGATCGACATGATTGAAACCGGCGCATCGCAAGGCAATCAGTTTCGTCCCTTGGCCGTGAAGCGCGGCGAGCACGTTTCGATCGAGGTGGTCGTTGACGAAGGCGCAGATCGCATCCGATCCCGCCGCCAGCGCCATCGTCTGCTCCGAGAGGCCGGCGTCGAAATAACGCAAGGCGTGCGAATTTCCAGCCGCCGCGTTGGCCAGATCGAGAAATTCCCGATCATAGCTGCGGGTGCTAAAAACGGCGACGTCCATCTACCTGCTTCTCCTGGCCGCAGTGTGCGTGTCCTAAGTATGATCCCGGACAGACAGCCATGTCGATCCGGGGCAAGCGTCACCACACTTTGTCATAATCCGTCAGCAGGATCACTCTCTGAAGCGAATCTCGCGGGCAGATCAGGAAGGACATCACAATGCAGGGATTTATCGGCGACATCGAAAATCTGACCGAGGATAATGAGGACTTTCGCCGTGTTCTCTACACGGGCCGAAATCTGCAACTCGTGCTCATGGCTTTGAAGCCCGGTGAGGAAATTGGGCTCGAAATACACGATGATCGTGACCAGTTCTTTCGGGTCGAGAAGGGCAGCGGCGAGGTTCTCATTGATGGCGTTCGCACGGCCATCAAGGGCGATGACGGCATCATCGTTCCTGCCGGGGCCGAGCACAATATCGTCAACACCGGCGACAAGCTGCTGCAGCTTTACACCATCTATGGGCCGCCGGAACATATCGACGGTACGATCCATCGCACGAAGGCCGATGCCGAAGCGTCGCACGAACATTTCGACGGCCGGACAACGGAATAGACGGGTTCCGCTCGGCCCGGATTGGACGATCAGCGGTCTCCTCCGAGGAGGATTGTTCGCACCTTGCCTGCGACGACCTCGCGTGCGCCGTCCGCTCTTACCTTGTGCCAGTCAACACTGCCGATATCATAATGTGCCTGCGCTTCGGCCACGACGGCATCGGCATCCGAGGCATCGTTCGCGCGCGTCGTGATTCGTTGTTTCAACAGATCGGGCGCGGCTTCGAGCCAGATACCCTCGAATGGAAGGCCCTGGCGCCGTGCGATCCGACCGATCGCATCGCGCTCCACCGGCCTTGCAAAGACCGCGTCCGCTATCGCGGCCTGCCCGGCGTGCAGGGTGTGACTGGCCAATCGTTCCAACTCGCCATAGACTGCCGCGTTTGCTGTCGAGGTATAAGAGGCACTGGGAAGCGGGGTTTCCGGCGGAACGCCCGCCAGCCGCTTGCGCAAGACATCCGACCTTAGAATTCGGGCACCGGGAGCCCGACCCAGACATGGAGCCACCAGCCTGGCAATGGTCGACTTTCCGGTTCCGGAAAGCCCGCCGATCGCGACGAGGCGCGGCGGCACGGGAACGAGCAGCTTATTGGCGAGCGCCAGATAATGCCGGGCCTTGTACGCTAGGTCCGAGTCCGGTGTCCCCGCCGCTTGTGCCGCCAAGGCATGGGCCCGGATGGTCGCGCGGATGGAAAGAAACAAGGGGAGGAGCGCTATGCCCGCCTCATCCTGCGGAGAAATGTCCAGATAGCGGTTCAGCAGCAGATTCGCCTGCGTTTGAAGCCCGCGCGCCCAAAGATCCATCAACAGGAAGCCGAGATCGTAGAGCACATCGGTCGTTGCAAGCGTCGGATCGAACTCGAGGCAATCGAACAAGACAGGCTCATCGTCGATC
>NZ_FXUI01000032.1:0-9549 GCF_900182875.1 Novosphingobium panipatense | reverse complement strand
GTCTGCCTCGCCCATGTCCTGCGCGACGTACAATATGCCATCGACTGCGGTGACCGGGCCTTTGCCCCGAAGGTCCGCGACCATCTGCGCTGGGCCATCCGCATCGGCAAGCGACGAAGCAGCCTGAAGGATACGACCCTGGCGGCCTACTGTGCCAAAGCCGATACCGTACTGACCCGCCTCATGCGGATGCCTATCGCGCATCCCGCAGGCAAGATATTGCTCAAACAGATCAAAGCCTGGAGGGGCAAATTCTTCGTTTTCCTCTCCAACCGCGACGTCCCTGCGACCAACAACATATCCGAGCGCGAGATCCGTCCCTCGGTCGTGTTCCGCAAGGTCACAAACGGCTTCCGGTCCGACTGGGGCGCCCAGATCCACGCTAGCTATCGCTCCGTCACCGGCACAGCTCGCCTGCACGGAAAGTCAGCCCTCCAGGCCGTGCGCGAACTCGTCGAGGGTAAGTTCGCCGTCGCCTGAGCCTTCAGGCCTTGGCCAACCCCGTGAGCAATTACTCCAATGCCGCAACACGTGGTCTGGAGCCAAGCCGCTGTCGGGAAGACGGTCGTGGGTACGACGACAATACATGTCGACACTCCGATGTGTCATCTCTCTTCATGAAAGCTTGCGTTCGCCGCGCGGATGGGCATTGGCAAGCCATGGACATTCCCGGCATCTATCACGACTGGATCATTTGGATCGGCGACGGCACCGGCCTGCCCGATGCGATCCTGCACATTCATGCAGGCCTTGCAATCCTTCTGCTGGTGCGATTGGTGAGCGGGCGTTCGCTGGGGACCTTCATCCCCTTCGCAGCGGTCGTGCTGGGTGAGTTTGGGAACGAGCTTCTGGATTACCTGCACTATGGCCTGCGGGTCGGGGACACGCTGTCCGATATCGGCAACACGCTGTTCTGGCCTTTCGTCATCAGCCTGGCGGTGCGCCTGCGCCCGATGCCTGCGCGGGACAGGTAAAGTCGGCGCCTGAAGCGCGCAGACATGTAGGTAAGCAGACATGTCGACATGTTGATGCATCGACATGAAATGCCCTTGAGCCGCCGGAGCGCGAATTCCTACTCGAAAGCACGAATCCAACACCGTCCGGCGTCTTTCCACCACGAGAAACCCGCTTTTCCTCCCTAAAGTTCGTGCTTTCGAGTAGGAAATCAAACATGACCCAGCCTGCCTCGAAACCACCCCGGAAAAGCGCCGTTTCACGCCATGTAGACCCCTCTCAGCGTGACCTGTTCCAACTCGACAGCCCGCTGATTGGCGAGATTCGCGGCGAACGCTCACTGATGGCGTTTCCCTTCTTCGCGCTGGCCAAGAGCGCGTGGATGAAGCCGGTGTCCTATCATCAGGGCCCCGTGTCGATCGAGGTACGACCATCTGCCAATGGTGTTGCCACCATCTACGACAAGGAAATCGTCCTCTATATCGCCAGCCTGATGGCCGCGAAGATCGAGGCGGGCGAGCAGGTTGGCCAGGATTTCCGGTTCACCGCGCATGATCTCTTCGCCGTCACCGGATCGAACCAGTCGGCCCGGTCCTACAAGCGCCTGTCCGATGCGCTGGAGCGGCTGCAGGGTACGCAGATCAAGACCAACATCGAAGCGGGCGGGGAAGGGGAGGAGGGCTTCTTCTCGTGGCTCTCCGAAGCACGGCTGCACTATTCCAAAACCCGCAACGGCGAAAAGCGGCTGAAGGCGGTTCAGGTGCGGCTGTGTGACTGGCTCTACCGCGCGATCCTGCGCGACCGGCAGGTGCTGGACTATGCCTCCACCTATTTCCAGCTGGGGCCGATCGAGCGGCGGATCTATGAAGTCGCGCGCGCCAGCGGGCCGGACGTCCCGGGCCAGGAGTTCTGCGTCGACCTGGAGACGTTCCGCCTGCAGATCGGCTACCAGAACCCGCTGTCCAACTTCCGCACCGCGCTCAAGCAGGTCACGGGCACTGGAGCCATCCCGGACTACGATGTCGAACTGGTCGAAGGAGAGGCGCCTGCCGAGACAACGCGCGGCCGTGGCCGCAAGGCAGCGCCCGTGAACGTCATCATCACCCGGCGCGCAGCCGAGCCGGACGAAGTCCAGGAGCAGGAGAGCGAATCGCCCGAATCAGGTGAAGAGGGGGCTTGCGAGGAGGCTGTGCGCTCGAGCTAATTCCTACTCGAAAGCACGAACTTCGCGCGATTTCCTACTCGAAAGCACGAATTAAATGGCGAATTCCTACTCGAAAGCACGAACTTTTTCTGCATTTCTTACTCGAAAGCACGAACTGTAAGTTCTTCCGGTGTTGGATTTTATCTGCGAAAATGGCCGCTGCACTGGCGTGGGGCCAGTGGCGTGATTTCGACAGGAATGAAGGCGGCCGTGACCACATAAAAGAAAGCCCGGCACGAAGGCCGGGCATCCCTGAAAGGGTAGATGGAGCGACGTCGCCAAACGTCGATCCGGAACGTAAAATAACCACTACGTTCCCTCCTGATACCCCAGAACCAGACCTGGTTCAAGGATGCGCGTTTCGCGCCACACCCTCTTTTTGCCTGCGTCCCGGCCCCTGAGGGGGAAGGAAGATGACGACGCTTACCCTAGGCGAAGCGACGGCGCTCGCGCTTGGCCGTATGCATGCCGGCACGAGCGGCCTGCGACGGCGCCCCCCTGCACGTAGCGGCGCCCCGCATCGCACCGGCGCGCCCGTCCGCCGCGACAGCATCGAGGCAGGAACCTTCGAAGAGCAGTTCTTCGCCGTACCCGCCAAAGGCGAGACCGATCGCCTGCTGCGCATGGCGCGCGCCGCGCTCGACACCGGGCGACGCCTGAAGCGCGCGGTGCGAACGGAAGGACATGTCCTGTCCCCTGCCGAGGCCGCGCTCACGGGCTTGACGGCGGGCGCGGTGCGCGTGTTCGAGGAGATATGCACGCTGGCCAGGCTCAATGCGGGCCGGGTCTTCCCCAGCTACAACCGCCTTGCCGAAGCGACCGCGCTGGGCCGCGCGACCGTGGCGCGCGCACTTGCGGCGCTCGAACGCGCCGGCTTCCTCGTCCGCCAGCGCCGGTTCAAGCGTGTGGAAGGGGAGGGCCCACGCTATGCCCAGACGTCCAACGCCTATCGCCCGATGGCTCCGCAACGCTTGCTGCGCCACCTGCCGCGCTGGATGACCCCGGTGCCGATCCCTGACGATGCCGCCTTCCGCCAGACTGAGCGAGCCGAGCAGGTGGAGCAGATGCATCGAAGCCTGACCTGCCGCGAGCTTGCGGACACGCTCGTCGGTGGCGCACTCGGGCGTGTCCTCGCTAAATTGGGTGCTGCTCTCGATAGACGCGATATGGAGACACCATGCGAGTCTCAAAATAAGCCTCAACCGCTACACCAATCAATTCATTCAAGCCGACATAGCGTCGGGCTAGTCGCCCGACAGGCCTCGCCTGACGGCGATAAGACTTGAAACCCATCTTACCCCAGCACCCTAATCCTACCCGCATCCCCGAAGCGTCGGCTACGCCGCCGCAGTGCTCCCCAAGGGGATCAGGCGGCCTCGGCACCGCTTGCCCGCGAGCCTTGAGCATGGGGGAAGGGAAGCGCCATTGATGGCTGCGTTTCTTTCTCGACAAGTCCACGTGTAGACATGTATGGAGGTCGCCATGTCCAATACACCTAAAACGATAGCGGTCATCAGCCAGAAGGGTGGTGCGGGCAAGACTACCCTCGCCCTGCATCTGGCGGCGATCGCGCAGGATGCCGGCCGCGTCGCATTGATTGTCGACACGGACCCGCAGGCGACCGCCAGCCAGTGGGCTGCTTGGCGCGAGGACCTCCCGCCGGAAGTGATCGACAGTCCGCCGCCCCGACTTGCCGCCAAAGTGGCAGCGGCACAGGCTCAAGGCGCGGAGCTCGTCGTCATCGACACTCCCCCTCACGCGGACAGTGCTGCGCGGGCAGCCGTGGAGGTGGCCGATCTCGTTCTTATCCCGTGCCGGCCGAGCGCGTTCGATCTGGCGGCGATCCAGACTACGGCCAAGTTGGTGCAGCTGCTGCGCAAGCCCGCCTTCGTCGTGTTCACCGCCGGCCCGCCCAACGCGCCGCGCATCTATGCCGAGGCAAGCGAGCTGGTCGACAGCTACGGCACGCCGCCTTGCCCGGTTATCCTTCCTGACCGCGCTGCCTATCGCCACGCCAGCGCCGAGGGACGCACCGTCACCGAAGCCGATCCCACGGGTCGCGCTGCTGAGGAGATCCGCGACTTATATGCGTGGACATGTCAACAACTCGACATGTCTACACCAAAGTACCGAAAGGCCCCCGCATGAGCCGCAAGCCGAGCTTCGCTAACCTGCGCACCGCCACTCCCAAGCCGGCACCCGCCACGGCCGAGCCTACCCCAGTGTCAAGCGGAGACAAACCCGCGCAGGCCCGGCCGGAAAGCCGGATCGGCCGCAAGCAGATTGCCGGTTTCTTCACGCCCGAAATGAGCTTCGCCATGCACATGCTCGCCCGCCGCCAGGGCCGCAGCCTGCAGTCCCTGATGGCCGAAGCCTTCAACGACGTGCTGCGCAAGCACGGCGAAAGCCCGATCGGGGAGTAGGGCCAAAGCGCGGGCGCTTCGCGCTCCATTCCGTCAGCTTGATCGTCGCCAGATCGGTGCAACGCAGCCGGCGTTGCCAGTGCTTTCGCTCTCGTGGGTGCATATGGCCCTCGCTTGGCCCGCTTCAATTTAGCCGCAAAGCGCGGTCGTAATCCTGACCGGGGTCAATGATGCGATGCACGAAGACGCGATCAGGCTGCACCGAATAGAGGATGCCATAGCCCTTGAGGGAGCGCGGCCTGATTCCATGCTGTTCATAGCGCGGGGCATGTCGGCTATGCGCCTCGCGGCATCACGCAGCTCGTCGATGAACGCGACTGCGCGAGTGGGATTGTCCTTCTCGATATACAATCGGATGCCTTCGAGGTCGCGCCTGGCCCTTGTGGACAGCACGATCTTCATCGACGCGCTTCACCGCTCGCAGTTTTCCGAATGTCGGCGATAATCGCGTCGGAAACGTCATCGAGATCATGGCCGCCACCCGCCTTCATCTCCTGAAGGCTTTCATCAATCGAAGCATTGAGTTCCTTCAGCCAGCGCTCTTCGTCCACGATCGCGCTTTGATCGCGCCGGATCAGATCGCGGACATAATCGCTGACGCTGGCATATTGGCCGCTGTCGATACGGCTTTGCACATAGTCTCGCATGGAATCGGGCAGGGACACATTCATGGTAGCCATCGGCTGATACCTCCATCGTTCTTATCTATGGCAAATTGCCATCATATTTTGCGCGACTTTCGTCGTTCGTCTCGGGTTGGTGATCGCCGCCGCGTCTTCGCGCGCTCGTGGCCGCCATCATCATCAACCGGTGTGCTTGTCGCTGCAGTTCGTTAACGATCCCCTGCGCATTATTCAGACACTGATTCACGGTAGCGGCTTCGTGAGCAGCGGCACAAAGCCATCAGCATCAAGTTCGAGGTTTTCCGCCCAGACATAGCCACCGGTCAGGTTGATGTGATCCCACCCCAGCGGTGAGAGCCGGACCAACACGGTCGGATCGACCGGGATTCTCGATGCTGCAGTTCTTCAACGGCGCGGCCGAGGTAGCGGCAGTTAACCGCGAGTGGCCTCAACCTGCACGTAAGCGGGTCCGGAGCGGGCCGCTTGCGTGCAGGAGCATGCCCCGCAGATCCGCACGTGCAGGGTGCCGGACCAGGATGACGGCAAGGAGCCAGGTCAGGCCGGAGGCGATGCCGGTCGCCGCCAGTTCGAGCACGCCCATGGTGGACGGAGTACGCCACATCGTGATCGCAATCGCAGCGGGCACGGTTGTTGCCACTGCGATGACGGCGCTGGTGGCGTAGACCTTCAGCACGGCCTTCCAAGTGAAACCGATGAGGCGGTGGAGCCAAAGGGCATAAAGGCAGAACCAGCCCGCTCCATAGACCAGACGGGAACCCGCTGCGGCTTCTACGCTGATTGCGGCGCCCATGACCAGCGTCGACACGGATAGGACCGTGTCGACCAGGTTCAGCCACAGGAGTTGACGTAACCTTCCCAGGAGTATCGGCAGGTCCATGTGGAGGGGCAAGGCGACAAAGAAACACTCGGCGAGTGCCGCGAACGCCAGCAGCGGTGCCGCATCCGCCCAGCCCGGGCCGTAGAGCAGGAGGATGATCGGCTCGCTCAGGACTGCGAGCAGGGCCATCGCGGGCCAGACGATCGCACCATGGGCGGCAACCACCCGCTCGTAGTAGGGACCAAGCTCTCGTCCTTCATCGCGGAGCCGCGCGAAGGCCGGATAGTAGATTGCGCCTACGGCCCCTGCCACGAGGTAATGCAACTGTGAAGCCAGGGCGAGGCCCCGGCTGAAGAGGCCTGCCGCCGCCATGCCCTGCATTCGGCCGACGACCAGGTCCGGCGTCCGCATGCCGATGCCGCCTGACAGATACAGCAGGGCGCTTCCCGACCCGAAGCCGATGATTTCCCGCGCCCTTGCAAAGTGAATCGGGCCGCCCGGCCGCGCAGGCTGTAGGAGTTGAGCGGCCACCGCCCGCGCCCCGGCTTGTGCGATCATGGCCCAGGCGAGGGACTCTGCCGAGAAGCCAAAGGCTGCAAGCGTCAGGGCGCAGCCGCTGTTGGTGACCGCGCCGCTCACATTGACGAGGAATGTCGCCTTGAAATCGAGTTTTCGCGAGAGAAGCGCGACGGGTACGATGCTCCACGGGGTCAAGACGTAGGAGGCCGCCACCAACGCCAGAATGGGGAAGAGCCGGGGTTCGGAGTAAAAGCGCGCGAGCGGCGAGGCGATGCTGAGAATAAGGGCGGCCAGCACGAAGGAGAAGCCGATGGCAATGATCGTACAATGCCGCACCGTTTCATTATCGGCGGTTGGATGGCGTCCCAAATAGCGCGTCAGGCCGAAATCCTGAATGACCGAAAGGATCATCGCCGCCGCCAGGGCGACCGAGAACAGGCCGATCTCGTCAGGCCTGAGAAAAAACCGGGAGATGATGACCGAAGTCGCGAACTGGAGGACGAACTGCGTGTACTGGCTCGCCGCTGCCCAGAGCGCCGCGGATTTCACACTCGTCTCGCCGCGCCCCGCGCCGGCAGAGGGCTCTGCTTCCTGCGTCTCTGAGGACATCGCGCAATCAGGCTCTGGTAGAGCGAAGCAGGAGGCGAGCCAGTTGAACCGCTCGCAAGGGTTCACCGAAGCGCACAAGCCGGGCGACTGTCCGCCACATGCCTTCGCACCGCCCGCCATCCTTCAGATAGCTTACGAGCAGGTCGAAGCCGTCACCGCGCAGGGCGGCGGGCGAATAGACCAAGCCCAGGGCAACTTGCTCCCGAACCGCCCACGCCAGCCCTGCGCGGCCGAACAGGGTGTCCAATTCGTCGACAGGGGGCAGGCGGATCAGGTCAGCGGTTGGGTCAGGGCGTCCGGCGCGGCGTTCACGCCATGCCGCCTGCGCCACGGCCGTTCCGATTTTCTGCTCCATGGCGTGGCGGGAAGAAACTTGAGCGGGATAGCGCCGATACTTCAGCAAGCGCTCAGGAATGTTGCCGAGCCGGGTCACCGAAGAGAGGCGCAGCCACAGGTCCAGATCTTCGCAGTGCAGGAAAGCGGCGTGGTAGCCGCCGACGGAACGAACGATATCGCGGCGGTACATTGCCGCAGGGTGGCAAATCAACGGCCCTCCGGTTTCGATTGAGGACAGGAATTCCTCGTGCGTCACTGGATGATCGGCTCCTGTCCGTATAAGTCTCTCGCCGCGAACGCCGATGTCCTCGCTCCAGCTGCCGACGACGCCATAGTCGGGATGATCGTTCAGGAAGCACAGCTGCTGAGTGAAGCGGTCGCTCCGGCAAATGTCGTCAGCGTCCATGCGGGCTATGAGGGGCGCTTGGGCGAGATCGATCATCTCGTTCAAACTTGCAACGAGCCCACGGTTCTCCCGCACGATGGCACGGATCCGCGCATCCTTGCTCGCGTAGTCCTGCATGATGTCAGGGGAGGAATCGGTGGAGCCGTCATCGACGATAAGGAACTCGAAGCCGCCGAAATCCTGGCCCAGCACGCTTTCGATTGCTTCGGGCAGGAAACGTGCACCGTTGAACACGCTCATGGCTACAGTGATTGCCGGCTCAGGCATGAAGGTCCGTGGTTCCTTACCGTGGCCCCGACGGCAGGCCTGTTACGTTCGATCGTAAGCCTTAGCCGGTAAATAAAGCGTTCGAGCAGATCAGCCCCGAAACCGAGGCTCATACTCCTTCCGCCAGAAGTTTTCCATCCACGCCCTTCTTGCGCCCACGCTTGAGTGTCCAGCGCGCATCACGGCCTTTTGTGCAAGCCTTGCCGGCTTCGTTGCCCAGGCCTGGGGAATGCCGCCCTCCCTGACAATGGCGCGCTTCTCGCCGGTCATGCGCTGGCGTGGAGCCGAGATGATGCTGGTATCCACGATTTGCCCGCCCATGGCTAGGGCGTGGACTCATTACGCATTGCACCACAGCCTGACGCATATGAGCTTGATGGCCGCGAGATAGTTGGCAGCATCCTTGTCATATCGGGTGGCGATGCCCCGGAACTGCTTGATCCGATTGAAGAAGCGCTCGACGAGATTACGCTGGCGGTAGAGCCATGACGAGAAGCCGAAGCGCTGCTTACGGTTGGAGCGGTTGGGAATGTTGGCCCAGATGTTTCTGGCCGCGGCCGCCTCGCGAATGGCCGTGCTGTCATAGCCCTTGTCACCGAGCAGGGTGGCACCCTCGGGAATGGCCTCGATCAGCGCTTCAGCTTCGCATGCATCATGGACCTGGCCACCCGTCAGTCGCAGTCCGATAGGACGTCCATCAGCGTCGACAAGAGCGTGGAGTTTGGTCGTAAGGCCGCCCCGGGAACGTCCCATGCCATGATTGCCGGATCCCCCTTTTTGCCCGTCGCACCGTGCTGGTGGACGCGCATGCAAGTGGAATCGATCATCACCAACTCGCCGTTGAAACGGGCGGAAACCGCCGCCAACAATCGGTCCCACACTCCAGCCTTTCGCCAGCGGATGAACCGGTTGTAGCAGGTCGTCGACGGACCATAGCGTTCCGGGACCTCTGCCCACGGCGCACCAGAACGGAAACGCCAAAGTATCCCGTTCAGCACCCGGCGGTCATCGACGCGGGGCACTCCACGCGACTTGTTGGGCAGCAACGGCTCGATGATGAGCCATTCCTTGTCCGTCAGTTCATATCGCCGCCGCGTCATACGCCCTCCGTTTCCGAAGGTCCCCTGAATCACGCCAAGGCCGACAACTCAACCCGATTTATGAGTTTGCGCCCTAGATAACCCAGCGACTTGAGGTGAGCGTCGAACCGAGCGAACAAAGCCTCGATAACATCGGCCCGGACCAGAGCTTCGGCACCGCTCTTGCGCATCTGACGTGACCTGCCCCCCGGCGGTCCCTCGCTCATAACGAGAGTCTTGCGGTTGAGTATTCCGGCACGCTCGCCTGCACAAGCGCGTCGGGCGTGATGC
>NZ_FXUI01000031.1:0-9831 GCF_900182875.1 Novosphingobium panipatense | reverse complement strand
AACGCACACAATCGGTGACGCGGGGTGGAGCAGCCCGGTAGCTCGTCAGGCTCATAACCTGAAGGTCGCAGGTTCAAATCCTGCCCCCGCAACCACCGATACCGACAAACCAGATTTTTCACTGGTTTGTCGGTCTCTGTTAGATCGCCCTCCCGCAACCACCGATACCGACATACCGGACACCCCTGGCGCACCAGCGCCGGGGGTGGTGTCGTTTTTGGCGGATTGCTGCCGCTCAAGCCAATCCAGGATGGTACCGAACTCGCCATGCAGCATGGCGTTGACTTCGCCGCGCCTGGTGCCCGGCGTCAGGACGACGCGCTCGATGAGCCCGCGCAGGGCGTCGGCTGCCTCTTCGCGTTCCTCGGGACAGACCAGCGCGTCTGCTAGCCGCTCGACCTTGCCGCGATAGATCTCGGCGATGTTGGGATGGATATCCGGAACATCAGCCGGGGCGGCAGCGAGACGGGCGCGGATGGCGTCCTCCTGTGCTTCCAGATCGAGGAGGCGGTCGACGAGGGTGCGTGTTCCCTTGCCTTCCTCCACGATGTCCAGAACGCCCTTGATCGCTTTCAGGACCTTGTCGAGTTCAGCGCGATCTGCCGTGTCGGTTGCCCGGCGCTCGCGGTTCAGGCGATTGGTCTCCTCTACGCAGGTGCGAATGGCCCTGGCGGCAACTTCGGGACTCATCATTCGATCGCGGAGGCCATCGAGAACCCGTGCCTCGAGTTTCTCACGAGAAATGCTATGACCATTCGAACAGTTTCTCGTGTCGATATGGTTCGAACATGCAAACCGCCCCTGCCCGCGAAGGGTATAAGACCCGCCGCAGCATCCGCAGTAAACGAGGCCTGAGAGCAGGCTCCTGGGGCGACGGGTGCGGTTCAGCTTATTGTGTGCTGCGCGCGTCGCTTCGATGACGCCGGCATATTGGACCGCTATATCTTCCTGTCTTGCCTTGGCTGCCTGCCACAGTTCCTCATCGACGATCCGTAGATCGGGGACGTCGGTGACGATCCATTCCGATTGCGGATTGATCCGTGACACACGCTTGCCGGTCTGCGGATTCTTGAGATAGCGAAGCCGGTTCCAGACCAGCTTTCCGATATAGAGCTCATTGTTAAGCAGACCGGTTCCACGTTTTGCGTGGCCCCGGATCGTCGTCGATGTCCAAAGTGTGCCGGTCGGAGCGGGTATGCCCGCTTCATTCAAGCGGCGCGCAATCGCCTGAGGGCTAAGTCCGTTGGCGAACTGCCGAAAGACCTGACGCACCACCTCGGCTTCGACGGAATTGATGCTGCGCTCGCCATGGACTGCCTCGCCTTCGCTGGAGAAGCGACGAACAACGTCATA
The DNA here is from genome assembly GCF_900182875.1 of Novosphingobium panipatense. NCBI lineage: Bacteria > Pseudomonadati > Pseudomonadota > Alphaproteobacteria > Sphingomonadales > Sphingomonadaceae > Novosphingobium > Novosphingobium panipatense. The sequence continues at coordinate 8,478 of NZ_FXUI01000031.1, read as the reverse complement.
GCCATAACACAGGCCGCCGCCAGACTTGCCTTTCTCGACGCGTCCGCGCAGGCCACGATGAGTCTTCTTCGCAAGGTCCTTGAGGAACAGGGCATTCATGGTGCCCTTAAGGCCGACATGTAGCTCGGACACTTCGCCCTCAGCCAGCGTGACGATCTTCACGCCAGCGAATTGCAGGTGCTTGTAGAGCGTTGCAACGTCGGCCTGATCGCGGGACACGCGATCCAATGCCTCCGCGAGCAGAACATCGAAGCGGCCCATCTGTGCGTCCTGGACGAGAGCCTGAATGCCGGGGCGCAGGATAACGCTGGCACCCGAGATCGCTGCGTCCTTGTAGTTCCCTACGATGTGCCAGCCTTCACGCTTTGCCTGCTCCCGACATATAAGGAACTGATCCTCAATCGAGGCGGCACTCTGCTTGTCGTCGGAATAGCGGGCATAAAGGGCGACGCGGGTCATATCGTTCTCCTCGTGAAGAAATTAACATGATCTTTGTCACCGGCCAAACTGCGCGGCGTGATGGCCAAGGCTTGCTTCCTATCGATTCCGAGTGTGCTTCAATTGTTGTGCCGCTGCACGCGACCATATGTTTCGCCAGCTGCCTGTTATTCCACAATGCCGACGAGGGTGTTGGCGAGTGGAGGCTGGCAATCCTGTCCCGGATGAATCGGGCTAAAAAATGCGCTGCAGACGATGGGAATGGCTTTTATCAGGTTGATTTAACCGCAGGCGACATAGGCCCGTGGCCCCTTGGCTAAGCGCGTCATCTTTTTTGCTGCGCTCGACTGTCCACGCGATAAGATCGACCTGTTGCCGAGCCATTGTTCTGCTATGGGGTGTGAGTAGCTATCGGCTGATCGGAGAAAGGAGGAGTTATGGCTGGCGCAAAGCAGGTGATCGCTCTTCTCGCCGGGCACGTCGAAGGGAATGACGAGCGGGTTTATACGGTCGCGCTGCAGATCGCGGCCGCCGAGGCACGCCAAGGGCACGTCAAGACAGCCGAAACGTTGCGAAAGCTAGTCGATACGGCGCGGACCAGTGCGGGGGGGGCACTTCCTCCTTACGGCCCCAACTCGCCATCGCAACGCCGTTAGCCAAACCACGCGGCGAACTTGAAGAGTTGGTGCATGTGTCGCACAGCGACACCCGCCTTGCGGATATGACGCTGACCGAGGCGATCCGAGCTCGACTGAGCCGCTTGGTGGTACAGCAGCAAAATCGCGAGCGTTTGCGCGAGTTCGGACAGCATCCGAGCTCAAAACTCTTGTTGGTTGGCCCACCCGGATCGGGCAAGACCTTAACCGCGAGCGCTCTGGCGGGCGAATTGCACTTGCCCCTGTTCACCGTTCGCCTTGAAGGTGTAATTACCCGTTTTCTAGGGGAGAGCGCCGGTAAGCTGCGGCTCATCTTCAATCAGATTGCCCAAATGCGCGGCGTCTATCTCTTCGATGAATTCGACGCGATCGGGGGAAAGCGTGGTGCTGCCAACGAGGTTGGCGAAATGCGTCGAGTTCTCAATTCATTCCTCCAGTTTCTCGAGGAAGCCAATGCAACCGACAGCGTGGTCGTCGCTGCGACGAACCATCCCGAACTTCTGGACAGGGCGCTTGTGCGCCGGTTCGATGAGATCATAGAGTATGGCTTGCCGGATGCGTCAGGCATCAAGGCGATGATGCGCCATCGGCTGGGCCGGATGGCCGGCCGCTCGCTGGGTTGGGAAAAGATTCTCCCCTTGACCGAGGGGCTCAGCCAGGCCGAACTGGCACGCGTCGCAGATGAGGCAACGAAGGAGGCGATCCTTGCCGGTCGCAAGACGGTTGCTACCGATGAGATTTTGGCGGCCCTCAACGCCAGGCGCGCGATGAGAGAAGCGGTCGCCGACATTTTCAACGACAGATAAGATTTTTGCGGCAGATGGGGGATTATGCCGAGCGGTTATAGGCGACAGCATCTACGCATCGATCACTTTGTCGATCTCAAGCCCTACAAACGCCCGAACCGCATGGTTCCCGGGCGCGATCTGGGGAGAGAGACCGAACGCCATGCCGAAAGCCTGAAGCGTGACCTCGCGCAGGCATGGGCCGGCGCCGAGGGCATACTGTCGCTGCGGGACGCCCAGGTTGTGGGCGAACCTGGCCGATATATCGAGTTCGAGACGCTACCGGAGCAACCGCTTCCGGACCTGAACTGGACGAGCAAGGGAATCAGGCTGGCAAGCGTCGCCAGGTCGGACGAGGGGGCAACGATCGGTACGATCTTCGTTCCCGACGCCCAGCAGGAATTCCTCGATATGAAGATCGACGAATATCAGTCCAAGCGCGGAAAATCGGGCCGACCCTCGCACGAGGCGCGTTTCGCGTCAATCGAGCACTTCCGTCTCGCACGACTGGAATCGCTATGGGTCGATGCACGACCGATGCCTGCCGAAGGCGCACCAACGTGGTGGGAATGCTAGTGTTGGCCTGATCGGATCGCCAATTTAGATGCGAAGGCCGCGGCTGTAGATGTGCTCGTCGGAGAAGACAGGCTGCGCTTTGCCGAACGGGAGGTTGTCTTCATCTATGCCGATCGACAGATGCTGGCGAGGATCGTCGCCAGCACGGATGCTGTCGCGGAAATTCGCCTCGGCCGAGACGACGCCAGTTTCTTCACGAGCGGGGAAGGGCGCGATGATCAAAATGGTTGGATCGATGCGACCGTCCAGCGGTTGGTACCGAGCGAGAATGCTGACGGGATCGCTGTCTGTCTACTCGATACAGGCGTCAATCGGGCCCATGCGCTCCTGGCTCCCGTTTTTTCCGCTGACGATCTCCACAGTGTCAATCCAGCTTGGGGTACCGACGACGATCACGGGCATGGCAGCGAGATGTCGGGCCTCGCTTTCTTCGGGGATCTATCCGCCACGTTGGCATCGACCGATCCTCTTGCGATCACGTTCGTCGGTGAGGCGGTAAAGCTGCTGCCGCCGCAGGGCTTTCCTGCGACGCAGCCGCAAAGCTACGGCTTGGTAACGCAGCAGGCGATATCGCGGCCTGAAATATCGCGCCCCGACCGCGACCGCATCTTCTGCATGGCCGTGACCCAAGCGGACGTCCACGGCCCGCGCGCCACCAGCTGGAGCGCAACGCTCGATACCATGGCTTTCGGGGGCGGCGAGATCGACGATTTGCGCCAGCGGCTGATCTGCGTGTCAGCGGGTAACCTTCCCGATGGATTGCAGCATGGCGATCTTGAGGACTGGGACAGCTATGAGATTGAGGACCCGGCTCACGCTTGGAATGTCCTGTCTGTGGGCGGCTATACCCTCAAGGGCCCCATCACGGACCAAGGCTATGAACATTGGGTCTGTGCCGCTGCGATCGGCACGCTCAGTCCTTACAGCCGGGTCTCGGCGAGTTGGTACCGGGGGGTTGCGCCGATCAAGCCGGAACTGGTGCTGGAAGCGGGTAACAAAGGCATCGATAGCGCAGATTCTTCACTGGTGAGCGGGATGGATTCGCTATCCCTGCTCACGACAAGTCGCGATCCGTTGGTTCATCCTCTGACGTTGTCGTGGGCAACGAGTGCGGCGACGGCGCAGCTAAGCGGAATGGCTACCGCGCTTCTCGCTGATGATCGCTCGCTCTGGCCGGAAACCGTGCGCGCGCTGCTGACCCACAGCGCCCGCTGGACGCCGCCGATGGAGACGGCGTTGCTTGCGACGGGCCAGAAGGCCGAACGCCTGCTGATGCTGCGTCGTTTCGGGTACGGTGTTCCCTCTCTCGATCGGGCCTTGCGCTCAGCCTCAAATTCCCTTGCGCTGGTAGCCCAGCAGGAAATTCAGCCATTTCACCGAACCAAGGGAGGCACAAAGCTCCATCAGGCGCATTTCTTCTCACTTCCCTGGCCCAGAGACACGCTTCTTGATCTGGGTGAGCATGAGGTGCGCTTACGGGTGTCGCTCTCCTACTTCATCGAACCCAATCCCAGCGCGGATGCTCCGCTGTCGCCGGCGCGATACCGGTCCGCAGGGCTTCGCTTCGATCTGCGCCGCAGGAATGAGCCTCAAGACCGGTTTGAGGCTAGGGTCAATGCGCTGGCATCGCTCGAGGAGGACGAAGGTGATTTGCCCGGGGTGTTTGCAGACCAGGGCCGCTTGCTGGGCGAACGATCTATTTCGGCTGGTTCGCTTCACGTCGACGAATGGCGATGCAATGCCGCCGACCTTGCGGACCGCAACGCCATCGCAATCTTCCCAGTTGGCGGCTGGTGGAAGATGAGCAAGGATCGTAGCCGTAACAATGGCTCTATGCGCTATGCTCTCGTGGTTACCATCGATGCCGGCGATGTCGAGCAGGATCTCTGGGTTGAAGCAGCCGTCGCCGCCGGTATTGAGATAGAACAGGATGTGAGCATCTCATAAAATGACAAGGTCGATCTTGTCGCGCTTTAAATCCGGTGCGGATAGTGGGCTTCCGTTTCCCAGCTGTTACCCGGCCACAGCGGGGATCGAACCGCGCCAGTTGGCAGACAGCAAATGTCGATGACTACGTATGAGCAAATCCGCAAATTTCCGCGATCTCCATCTTTCTGGAAGAGCGCCGTTCATGCTTAAGCTCCGTGGGCCGGAAAATGCCCGGTGAGCATCGCATTGGCTGTTCGGCTCGAGATAATTGCCATTCGAGTTTTGGGGCGACCTGCTTCATGCCAAGATGCTTGTGGTTTACGGATCGTTCGGGCTGGTCAGCTCCACCAACCTGGATCGACGTAGTCTCGATTTCATTTTCGAGAATAACATCCTGTTATACCACTGTGCATTGATCAGAACCTATGCGCCCATTGGCGGAGACCAATGGACATGATGCGCCAAGGCTGATCGACGAGCTTGTTCCAGGCGAAGCAGCAGTGATCGACGATGTCGTCGTAGGATGAGAAGATGCGGTTCGACAGCCAGTTGTCGCGCATAAACTGCCAGACGTTTTCGACGGGATTCAACTCGGGACATCTGGGTGGGAGCGGCAAGAGGGTGATGTTGTCGGGCACGACCAGTTCCGCTGAGCCATGCCATCCGGCTTGATCGAGCAGTAGAACGGCATGCGCTCCCGGCGCAACGTGGAAAGCGATCTCTTCGAGATGCATGCTCATGGCCTCACTGTTGCAACGGGGCATGACGATGCCGGCACCTTTGCCCTCGGCAGGACAGATCGCGCCAAAGATCCAGGCGGAAGCCCGGCGCTGGTCCTTGGGCGCAGATGGCCGGGTTCCCCGCCTTGCCCATCGACGCGTGAGCTTGGTCTGCTGGCCGATCCGAGCCTCATCTTGCCACCACAGCTCTATCGGCGTGCCTTTGGGAAGGGCCCTTCTGATTTTCGCCAGGCGGGCTGCGAATGTTTTTTAAAATCGGCGATATCATCGGACTTCTGGCCATGATGGCGGGGCCGAGCGGTGAGCTTGCGATAGCCCATCGCCCGCAACTCCCGTCCCAACGTGAAGCGCGTGACCGACAAGCCGAACTCGTCCCAAATCCATTGCGCCAGATCAACAAGCCGCCAGCGCACCACACCATGAGCCGCAGGGATCGGTCCAGCCTCAACCTGCTGCGCGAGACGGGCTCGCTGCTCGTCGTTCAGGATTGAGGCCGGGCCCGGCGCCTTGCGTGTTGCCAGCCCTTCGGGGCCGGCTTCGTTGAACCGCAGCACCCAGTCCCTCACGATCTGCAACGTCACCCCGGCCATCTTGGCCGCATCACTTCGGCTCCCGCCGTCCAGGATCACCGCCAGAGCTAGCACGCGCCGAACCTGATCGGGATCATCACATCGTCTCGAGAACCGGCGTAAATCTGCCGAATTGAAATCTGATCGAACACCTATCGCTGCCGCCATCGCAAGCCTCCTCGTGCTCGCTCCGGTGAATCAGAAAATCAGCAACTTGGGAATCCCAACCGTGAGTCAAACCCTGCGCTCATCGGTATTAGCCTCAGCAGAACTGGCCGGTCAGGTGGCCGATCGTCATTGCAAATGGATGGCAGATTGAGTCGAGATCAATCACCACGGTATTGCACTCGGTTCTTGCTGCGCCACGTTAAGGCTTCACACCATCCGATGTCGGGACGGCGCCCGTGACCCGAAAGAGGCATGGTCCGGCATCGCCTGATCGGCGCGCGCGATTTGCACACTGTTCTTACCGGCATGTTTGGCCCTGTACATCGCGAGGTCGGCCGCATGCATCAATTCGGCGAGATTGCGAGATACCATAGGTGGGATGAGGAGGGCGCCCATGCTGCAGGTCAGCGGATACTGCCCCTGCGTAAGCAGGCTCAACAACCGCGAGTGAATGCTGAGCGCGAAGCCTTGTCCTTCGGCTATGGACGGCACGTGCAGAAGGAGACCGAACTCATCGCCGCCCAACCGCCCCACAAGGTCCTCGCGGCGCACGATCGCGGACAGGCTGTCGGCGAAGGTGCGCAGCACGGCGTCGCCGGCGCCGTGTCCGTGTGTGCTGTTGATCGCCTTGAAATCGTCCAGGTCCAGCATGACGAGCAGGAGGGTGGCGTTGCTGCGACCTGCCGCCTCGATCCTCTTGCCGGCGCGGCAATAAAAGACCTGATGGTTGAGCGCCCCCGTCATCGTATCCCGACGGGCGCGATAGCGTTCCCGTTGGAAGGAGCGACGGAAACTGCTGATCACGATCGCAACGGTCCCGAAGCAGACCAGCCGGATGCATAGCTTCACGGCCAATATGCCCGAGCTCAGTTCCGCCTCCTGGGAGACCGCCGGCATGGTTGTAAGAACCGCCACAACGATAGCGATGATGAAGCTGGCTGTACCGCCCAGAGACCAGGCTGCCCCGCAGATGAGGAGGAGGTAGAACGGTCCCATCCCGACATAGGGAAAACTGAAGTCAGCCCCGGCTATGCCCGAGATGATGACGACGATGGCGAAGCAGGCAAGCCTGCGCGGCAGAAAATACAGGCCTTCGGCCACCCAGCCGCTAGGGGTAAGTCTCTCCATGCGTCACACCTGACCTCACCACTTATTTTCTTTGCATGTCGGACATAGTGCCCGCCGTGGAGGCGAGGCGCCAGTTCAACTCTGGTGCGGGCCACAATGTCGAGGGCCCATCATCGCCATTTCCGGCCTATGATAGAGCCGATTGGTTAAAAACTCCGTCCGCCCAGAATAATAATGCGTCAAATCAGAACCCGGCAGGCACAGGAATAGATACGGCGTAGGCCTTCAGCTTGGCTCCTGGGCCAGCTTAGCCATCGTGGCCCGCGATGGTGCGAAGAACGTGGTGCCGGTATGGGCGGTGGAAAAATCAAGCAGGCGATCGTAGGCGCCGGCAGGCTCGCCGACGAACATGCGCTGCAGCATCCTCTCAACGACCCACAGATGGCGGGAATATCCAATAAAATAGGTTCCGTACTCGCTGCGGCCGGGGCTGCCGAAGGGCATGTTGTCCCGCAGGATATCATGCTCGGTCCCATCGGCATCGACAATCGTCGCCAGCGACTTGTGGGATTTTCGCGGGGCTGCGTCGTCGTCGATCTCGATATTATCGACCTTGGTGCGACCTATGATCGCTTCCTGTTTTGCCGTATCCACGGCATTCCAAGCCGCCAGGTCGTGAAGGTATTTCTGCACCACGACGTAGCTGCCGCCGGCAAAATCGCCGTCCTCATCGCCGACAAGCGCCGAGGTCGGGATATCGCGGCCCGCCGGGTTCGCGGTACCGTCCACGAAGCCGAGAAGGTCACGGGCATCGAAGTAGCGAAAACCTGAAACCTCGTCGACGACGCGGACAGCATCGCCGAGCGTGGTCAGCAACAGCTTCTCGAGTTCGAAACAGAAATCGGCGCGTTCGGCGCGGATGTGAAACAGCATGTCTCCGGGCGTGGACGGCGCATTGTGCGCGGTGCCGGTGATCGACGCGAACGGTTTCAATTCTGCAGGCCTTTTCAACGGATCGAGACGGTCCCACAGGTTCGCGCCGATCCCGACGATGCACGAAAGCTTCGCTCCAAGGTCACGGAAGCCAACTGTCTTGATGAGGTCGTCAAGCCCGTCGAGGACCGATCGAACGGTGCTGAGAGGGGAGGGGCCATCAGCGACGCAGAGCACCAGAAAAACCGCGGAACTCGAGAGGGGAGCCTCAATGCTTTGCGCGTCGATCGGAACCCGGTCCCATGTCTGTCCTGCCATTCGTTACTCCGACACTCATTGCCGCCTGCGCCGACGAAGCGCCGCTACGGTAAGGTTATGCATTTCGTGCAGCGGCCGCCACCGCTGATCGTCTCCGGAGCCATTTCTGATGGCCGGATCAAACGGCGCTAGGTGCGTGCAGCCGGATCGACCAGAAGGCATGGTCTCTGACCGCGCCCTCTTACTGCGGCAAAAGTGAAGCGCTAGTGGATGGAATCTAACGCTTGGTGCCCGCGCTTGACGGCGGCGATGATTTTGTCGGGATCGGCGGCCCAGGTGAAGGGCTTGGGCTGCTGGT
>NZ_FXUI01000030.1:0-10093 GCF_900182875.1 Novosphingobium panipatense | reverse complement strand
GCGCCCGCGGCACACCCGCCAAGGTCAATGCGACCGCTGGTCTCGAGGCCAGCGAAGGAGTAAACTCGGCCAGCGTCTCGGATGGCAGTCATGAGGGACGTACCATTAGGCATAGGGACTGTTCCGAAGGAAGTGCCGGCGACGGGAAACGCGTTCCGAGGTTTCGGGCGATGCGACATGCTTTCTCTCCTCTTCAAGCGATGTGCGGCGACACTCGCCCCTCCCATGCGGTCATGAAAGCAGGTCCGGCGGAACAGATGCACGCGCTGTGTCGTTCATACCTGCAACACGACGATGACTGGGAACGGCAATGACCAAGGAATTCAAAGCCGGGGACAAGGTCGAATGGAACACCAGCCAGGGTAAGACCCAGGGCACGGTCCAGAAGAAGCAGACTACGGCCACGCACATAAAAGGGCATCAGGTCACAGCTTCAGCGGATGATCCGCAGTACATCGTCAAGAGCGACAAATCTGGGGCCAAGGCGGCGCACAAGCCCGACGCCCTGAAGAAGCGCTCCTGACGCGAGCGCTGGGTAAACGAACCGGAAGGAAAAAAGATGATACGCAAACTGGCTTTCCTCGGATTGGCCTACGTCGTCGGCAAAAAGCTGCTGGATCGCAGCTCGTCCGATACATCCAGCACGCAGGCTGCAGGTATCGGACATGCGCCGACGGACCTTCAGGCCGACAAACATCCCGACGGCTCGCAGCGCGCCGATCCACATTATCGGCCAGATCCACACAGCCCGATCCCCGCAGAGGATCTGGAAGGACTTCGACCGGTCACATTCAAGCCCGCCGCTTCCCCCGCCGGCTACACGTCCTGATCACGAGGAGTTGAGAATGGCGACCACCATCGAAAAGACGTTTGCCACGCGCGCGGATGCAGAACGCGCGGTGGAGCATCTCGTGCAGGCATTCGGTATCGACCGTACCGACATATTCGTGGCGGCAGCGGCGGCCGAAAACACCGCCGGTGAGAAGCCGAGCGGCGGCGACGCACCGGCGCCTCTGGAAGAAGGCAGAAGCGACGCGGCGCTCACAGGCGCGATTACCGTCTCGGTGGACGTGAACGACGCTACGAAGGAAGAAGCCATTCGCCGCGAACTGGACAGTTCAGCCCTCGGCTAACCGCGTATTTCCTTGACGTGAAGTGCCAGCGCGCCGCTCCCGCCGACGGGGGTGGCGCTTGGCGCAGGTGCCGTCCTTTCAGAAGACCAAATGCCAGTTTTCCCCGCAAAGCAGGTTCGATCGGGTGGAACCCCGGCCCTCTCCTCCCGTTGATGAGGCAAGGAGAGAAAAATGGCCGAGCACGAAAACACGGACAACGGCAGGAAATCTGTCGACGAAAACAATGAAGCCGTCAGCGGACGGGCCGACACCACAGAGCAGGTCGAGGCGGACATCGGAGCCGTCCAGGGTAGCGCCCCAGATGAAGACATGGGCGAAGGCGCGGAACGTACCCTGCAGCCAGGAAGCCCGAAGACGGAGACCCCTCCAGATTCCGGTGAAATAGAATGGGCCCGCCAGGTTGTGAAGAAGCCTCCTCACGCCTGATCGTTCACCAGAAATTTCCCATTCTGACAAAGAGCCCGGTGATGAAGCTCGATTTCTCGACAAGCAGCAGCCTCATGGAGCCTGCCTCGCTGCACGCTTCCGTGTTCGGCGAGACAGATCGGCTGACGGATGTTCTCCTCTGTGAGCCTTCGCAACTGGAGCCGGTGCCTTGCTGCTCCGTGACTCGTGAGAGCCTGAGGAACGGTTTCGATGTCTCGGCAGCGGAAGCAAGGCGGCAGCACGGTGTGCTTCGGGATACCCTCGCCGCCTACGGCGTGCGTTGCCATACACTTCCGCCACAGCCTGAATGCCCCGACCAGTGCTTCACCCGCGACGCGGCGGTGTCGACGCCATGGGGGCTGGTGGGGCTGAACCCCGCCATGCCTCACTGTCTGCGGGAGGTAGATCATCTGGTCGACTCACTTGCACTGCGGGGCATCGCCACCTCCCGGCGCGTAACTACCGGTACGATCGAGGGCGGCGACATCTGCATCGCACGCAAAGGGCTGCTCATCCTCGGCACGTCCGGCGAACGGACCACTCTGGAAGGGGCGGACGCGTTTGCATCGCCCTTCCGGGAGAACGGCTGGGACGTACTCGTCCATGCCTTTGATCCCCACTTCCTGCACCTCGACACCATGTTCTGCATGCTCGACCCACACCACGCCCTTGGCTGCGTGGAGGTGCTGGACGACGATTTCCTCAAGACAGTGAGTTCTTTCGGGATCAAGGTCCTCCCGGTGAGCTACAAGGACTCCCGCCGGCTCGGCTGCAACATCCTGTCCCTCGACGGACGCACGATCCTCATGGGTTCAGGGCAGGAAGCCACCGCCGAACGCACGCGGGAGGCGGGGTTCGAAGTGATAGAGCTCGAGATCTCGCAGTTCACCGCCTGCGGAGGCGGCATTCACTGCCTGACCATGCCGCTGCGGCGCCAGCGCCGCTGACCGGGCCTAGGTCGGCGGCTCGAAGGCAGCGTCAAAGACCGCCAGCATGCTGTTCCATGAAGCCCGCGCCGCTTCGGGGTGGTAGGCCATGCGAGAGTCTCCAGGATCCCCGACGCCCCGATTTGTAAAGCTGTGCAGCGCCTTGCCGTAGACGCTCATTTGCCAGTCGGCATCGGCAGCCATCATCTCCACCTGGAACGCCGCGACGCCCTGCGGCGGCACCAGCGGGTCGAGGGCACCTGTGAAAACGGCGACTTTCGCCTCCACCTTCCCGCGCTCTGCAGGCCGGGCTGTTGAAAGAAGACCATGGAAGCTGGCGACTGCGCGGACCGGATAGCCGCTCCTTGCCAGTTCCAGAACGGCAAACCCGCCAAAGCAGTAACCCAGTGCCACGATGCTGCTGGCCTGAACCCCGGGCAGGATCGCAAGAGCGTCTACCGCTGCGCGCACCCGGCCGCGCAGGAGTTCGGGATCGGATCGGAAGCGCTGCAGCGCGGCCTGCATCTCATCCCCTTCCAGCACCCTCCCGTTGCCGTGCATGTCGGCCGCGAAAGCAAGGTATCCAAGGTCCGCCAGCATGCGGCAGTGCCTTCGCACGTTGCCGCCTATGCCATCCGCCTCATGGACCACCAACGCGGCCCTGCCGTTCGGAGCTATCGGGCGGTAAAGTTCGCCGGAAAGTTCCACCTCTCCATCATGATAGACGTAGCGCTCGCCAGCTTCCGGCTTCCCTGCTTCAGACATCGGCTGCCCTGCTCTCCATCGCCACACCCTCCCCCGCGAAAAATCAGTTCAGACCGGTATAGTCGCGGCGATCCGACTGCTCTTCAGCCGCCTTTTCCTTCACGTGCGAGATATTGTATCCGACAAAAATTACAGCCACGATCGCGACCACAATGGCCACGACGGTGACCCCGGCCCTGCGTTTACGCTTCGTGCTGGGTTCATCAGGATTGTTCATGAGAGTATGCCTGTTCTGGTGCTTGCGGACGGTCGAAGAGCCTGTGGAACACTCGGTTCGGGGGCTGTCTGTCAGGTCCCGCCGGGTTGATCGCTTTCCGGTGCATGGTCGGGCTCGCGTTGCGTGCCAGCCTGCACCTTCGCCTCAGCGAAAGCCACGTCTTCAGATTGTGTGCGGGTCACGGGACGCGCGCCGGCACCTCCGGTCCCCGCCGTGTCATGACCGGGATTGAGCTTTTCGTCGGCTTTTTGCTCTTTGCCCTTCGCGGCCGCGGTCGAAGGCGGATTCTGGTCAACCATAGGGTAGTCTCCAGCGTTGAACGTTTGAGAGACGCAGCGCGCGAGCCGCGTTGTCTCAGCCTGCTTCAGCAACCATCGGTCCCGCAGGAGGGTTCCGTACTTATTCCATCGGTCGCATCGCCCCGACCGGCCGCACTCACGATCGGGCCGAAGTTGCCGTAGTGTTCCGCTCCATATTGATCCCTCGATCCCGCATCATAAATAGGGACCAATGACACGCACCTTCGCTCATAATTCGTTTGTATCAGGCTGCGCATCGCGGAACCCACCGTGTTCCGGAGTGGATTACCGTCCAGTTTCCAGAGGACGTGAGGCTTTCGCTCCGGCAAGGCTCAGCGGATGACTGAACCTCCCCTTGCGGAGCATGAGAACGAGCGGCTGGCAGCGCTGTACCGGCTCGATATCCTTGATACCCCGCCTGAAGAGCCGTTCGAACATGTCATCGCTCTTGTTCGATCGGTTCTCGACGTGCCGATGGCAGCCGTCTCCCTCGTCGACAAGGACCGGCAATGGTTCAAGGCTCAGGAGGGGCTGAACGCGTCGGAAACCGACCGCAGTGTCTCCTTCTGCACGCATACCATCGCAAAGGACGAGCCGTTTTCCGTGCCGGATGCGCTGGAGGATCCCCGCTTCTCCACGAACAGCCTGGTCACTGGGGAGCCGGGGATCCGTAGCTACGCCGGAGTGCCCCTCCGCACGCACGATGGCTTCGCGGTCGGCGCGCTTTGCGCCATGGACAGAAAGCCCCGCCGCTTCACGGACGCAGAAATGGAGATGCTGGCGAATTTCGCCAGGATCGTGGAAAATGAATTTGCCCTGCGGCGCATGGCCGAGCAGGATTCGATGACGGGCGCCCTGACCCGCCGCGCCTTCTGGGATCAGGTTCGCCACGAAATGCAGCGTTACAAGCGCCACGGGCGCCCCTGCTCGCTGGTGCTGGGCGATCTCGATCACTTCAAGCACGTGAACGACACCTATGGCCACCCCGCCGGAGACGCGGTCCTGACGGAGGTCCCCAGTCTCGTGCTGGCCACCAAGCGCACCATGGACGTGCTCGGCAGGCTGGGAGGAGAGGAATTCGCGCTGCTACTCCCCGATACGGAGGAGAGTGACGGGTTCAGGGCCGTCGAGCGGTTTCGAAAGCTTCTGGCCGGCCATGAAATCGTCTTGCCAAGTGGCGAAACGCTGCGGGTTACGGCAAGCTTCGGCATCGCCGGGCTGACGCCGGATATCCTCACGGTCGAGGCGTGGATGAAGCGTGCCGACGAGGCGCTTTATCGCGCGAAACGCGCAGGCCGCAACCGCTGCGAGTGCGCTGCGGACGAGCCGAGGTAAGAGGCTAACCCAGGTGAACGCCGCATCCGCAGACGGAACCTGCGGCGTCATTGTCACTTCCGACCATGGTAAACGGAACGCTCTTCCATGACACTCGAACGGAGCGCCCGGCACATCCATGCAAGGAGATCGCCTATGTCTTTTCTGGACCGCGCCATAGCAGCCATAACGCCGCCCGAGAGCGATGAGAAACGAATGGAGGCGCGCCGAGCCGCCCGCGAGAAGGCAATCACCGGCGGATGGTTCTCTCAGGTGATCGATGAACACGAGGCGATCGAGAATGCGTTCGCGCAGGTGCATCAAGCGACCGACGCCGATGCGCGCCGGAAAGCAACCAAGCGTCTTGCCATTCTGCTGACGGGACATGCCAACGCAGAGGAAGCGGTGCTTTACCCTGAAATGGCCGACACCGGGCACAAGACGCACACCAGCATGGCCTATGAGGAACAAGCCATGACCAAGGTCCAGTTGGCCCTGCTCGAGAAGATCGACCCCATGTCGCAGGACTACCTCGATAAGCTCGAGCACATCCGCGGCGCGGTAACGCATCACATGTATCAGGAGGAGAGCGATTGGTTCCCCGAGCTCCAGGCCGAGGTGCCGGAGGACCGCCAGACCTTCCTCTCGAATCGCTTCCGGGAGGAGGTCACCCGCTACGTCGGCGCTGACGCCTGAACGAAGCCGCAATGATCTTCGGCCCGAACGGTGTGTTCGGGCCGAAACTGCGTGCACGCGCCAAAGGTGTGCCCGTACGTATCGTCGCCTGATCGGTCCGAAACCCAGGTGCCGTGATCACGGGAGGCCGGTGCATTCCGTCGTCAACCTCCTCAGGCGGCGAGTATCCTGCGATCGGCGGCCGGATCACGCCCGGGAGCCGCTTCGGCTTGCGACAGGGAGGGAATGCCGAGCGCTTCTGGCTTCGGAAGGTGCAGCGTCTTGCCACTGAAGCGCACGAGTCCGCGGCTGCGCAGGTCGCCGAGCACTCTGTTCACGTGGACAGGGGTGAGCCCAACAACATCGGCGATGTCCTGCTGAGTAAGCGGCATCGTGCAGCAGTTCTCGACGATCTGCTTGTGCGAGCGCATGCGCTGGAACAGTTCGGCAAGCAGATCTGTGACGCGCTCGATTGCCGATTTGCGACCTAGGCTCACAATCCAGGATGTCTGACGATCGTGGGCCTCCAGAACGCCCCGAAGCAGTTTCATCACGCCGTCCCCCGGCTTGGCGTGGATCCCCGCCAGCGGCACCGTTTGCGCCTTGACGGGTGTCAGGGCGACGATCGGCAGGTCGGACTTGCCGGAGAGCAGCCATTGCGGCTCACAGTAGTCGCCTGGCAAAAACAAAGCTGTGATCTGGCGTCGTCCGTCAGGCAGAACGCAGTAACGGCTCGCCCAGCCTTCCTGAAGCTTGTAGACCTTGTCCTGCACCTCACCCTTGTGTGCGAGATGTTCATGACGCCTGAATTGACAAATGCGCTGGGCATCCTGTTCCGTCCGCATCTAAATCCTCGCGGTTGCCCCCCCGGGCACTATTTGCGTAACCTGCTTCACGCGTTTCTATATTAATCTATGTTTCCAGCCTGTATCTTTAGCGACGAAACGAAGGTATCGTACGTCAAGATGTGCGTCGCGGACAAGGTATTCAGGAAGAATCCATATTTCATACGGCGCTACACCTCCCATGCCGTAAGGGCATCTTGGTAGGCTCGTTCTTCGTTGCGCCGACGTTGCTCCATCGTTTGCACCTCTTCTTCCATACGGTTTCGAAGAGCCTCACGCTCACGGCGCAACACCTCGATTTTGCGTTCGACTTCTTCGAGCCGCCTCGCAAATTCTTCGCGCGTCCGCGACAAGGCTGCCTCTGCTCTGTCCAGGCGAGTTCGGCTCGGCTTGCGACGCGGCGTCCTCGCAGTGGCGGATGCCGCGCCATTTTTCCTGAGGGCGCTCTTTTCCTGTGTGGATGGTGAGGAACTGTTCCCCGCTGCTGCAATGTGTTGGGCGACCGTCCCGCGCGGAACACGGATGACGACACCGGGCTGCGCCAGGGCCGCCTTGCCGTCTCCAGCGTCCGTGACGACTTCCGCCGCCCCGCTTGAGAACAGATCCTTGTCCGCACCCCACGCTTCCAGAGCGGCCTTGCGGCTGGTGGCGGCTACATAGGCGTCATGGAAGCCGATTGCAGTTCTGAAGACCTTGAGCGGGCGTTTGGCCATAACTGATCAATGCAACTACTCCGGATGTCACACTGCCACCGACACCGACACTAACATGGATCAGACGTTCCGCTCCGGAAGCCGGCCCGTCCGTTCCGGACGCGTCTCCGCGGATCATGCCAAGACACTGTCTGTGGCGTCCGAGTTGAACGAAGGCATGAGGTACTACGCAGAGCCGGAGAAGTTGAACCCCTTGGGGAGCACCGATCCACGAGATGTGACCTGCACGAATGCAACTCAGGCGCCCACGATAGGCGTCGGCCTCGCCAGACCGGGCCTTTGGGATGTTAGATGTACTGGACTTCGCCGTTCTCTGCTTAAGGGAAACAAACCCACAGTCCCGCCGTTCAGCCGTCATGAACAAGACCGGCGCAACAGCTCACAGCCCCTCCGGCTCACGCTTCCTCGTGCTGCTGACGGCACTTCTCCAGATCGTGACGCCGGCCCTGCCCGGGCTGGGGTTCGGCGAGCCCATCGGGTCGCAGTCCGACGCAGTGCGCACGCTTATCACGCCAGCGGGCTGGGCCTTCTCGATCTGGGGGGCGCTTTACACCGGTTCGCTGGTGTTCGCCGTTTACCAGCTTCTTGCCAGTAATCGCGACAACCGGCTGCTCAGGCAGATCCGGATGCCTGCGGCGGGCGCGTTCCTAGGCAACGCCGCATGGGCGGCCTACGTGCAACTGTACGGGCTCAGCTTCGTCTCCACCATCATCATCGTGTTCACTCTCCTCAACCTGCTGGCCATCCTGGCTCGCCTGGCGGCTTGGGACGAAGGCTTTACGGTGGGCGACAGGTGGTGCATCGTCCTCCCTCTGTGCGCCCTCTCCTCGTGGTTGACGACCGCCACCATCGTGAACCTAGCAGCCTCCCTGCGCTTTCACGGCGTGGACGCCGGCCCCGCAGCACCTGTGATTGCAGGCGCCATCGTGATCGCCGGCGGCATCATCGCCGCGCAGGCCTTGTTGCGTACGCAGGGCAACCCGCCTTTCGCAGTCGTTTTTCTCTGGGCCCTAGGCGCGATATTCGCAGCAGGCGGACAGAGGGAAGGCATCGTGGCCGCCGCAGTCGTGATCGCCGCGGTGCTTGTCCTGCTTGCCACTATCCGCGGCCTCCGCAACGGCGGAATGGCACATTACTTCGGAGGCTCCTCTTCGCTCGCGGCGGACGGAGCGCGCGCTGCAACCGTGCGTCGATGATCGCAGCGAAAAGGCGCTCTGCCGAATAAGGGCGCGGGTTGGCAACCGCCGGTCAGCCGGACGGGAACCCTCCCGCGGCGATCTGCTTCCTTGAAAAAAGCTGGATAGCAAAGGATTCTCCGATGACGGCAAACGCGCAGCACGAACGACAGACGGTGGACGTACTGGTGGACCTGGAGAGAGGCGCTGCAGCTGGTGCACTGGCAGGATTTGCGGCTTCCGCGGTCATGAACGGCTTTCAGTACATGGTCACGCCGCTTCTTCGTCCGTCGAGCGCCGGAGGTCCTCCCGCCACCGAACAAGCGGCCGACCGCGTTGCGCTGCTGATCTCGGGCGCCCGCCTGGACGACGCGGACCGCAAGCCGGCTGGAACCGCCGTCCATTATGTGGTGGGCACGCTGACCGGCGCTCTTTATGGCAGCCTTGCAGAAGCCCGTCCCGGCGTGGCGCGCTGGAAAGGCATGGCCTTCGGTCTCGCCTGCGCCACTCTGGTCGACCAGCTTGCCGTTCCGCTGACCGGTCTGGCCCGTCCTCCCTGGCGCTACACGCTTCGGACTCACCTCTACGGGTACATCTCTCACGTGGTGTTCGGCGTCGTCACCGAGGCAATTCGCAAGCGTCTTCGCGAGCGCCCCTCCGAGCGAGAGGCCCGGACCTCCACCACGCTGGACGACGTGTCCGTCCCGCTGCTTCTGGGCCTCACCAGCGGGCAGCGGACGTTTACCGCGCCCACGGCGGTGACGATCGCTGCGGCAAGCAGCGGCCTAGGCCTTGAGGGGACGCCACTTCGCCTGCTCTCCTCCCCCTGGGCGGGTGCGCTCATGAGTGCGGCGGCCGTCGGCGAATACGTGATCGACAAGCGCCCCGGCGTCCCCCCGCGAATCTCGCCGCCCGGTCTGACCGGCCGCCTGCTCAGCGGCGCCCTCTCAGGCGCGGCGGCGGCGCGGCCGGGCAAGGCGTGGTTTGCAGCCGGAGTCGGCGCTGCTGGGGCTCTGGTGGGCAGCTATGTCAGTTACCGTATCCGCATGAAGTTGGCTGAGGCTTTCGGCAGGGACAAGCCCGTCGCCTTCGCGGAAGATGCGCTGGCCGTGCTGGGATCCGCCGCCGTTGCAAGCTATGCAGCGATGCGCCAGAAGCAGCGCGAAGCCGCACCACTGGCGCAGGCAGCCTGAACTGACGACCGTCGTCTGCGCTCCTCCCCACCGTGAGCGGACGATGGGGAGGCCCGGGTCAGACGAGTTCCTTGAGCGGAGTGGCCGCGTCCGCCAGGCGCTCGAGGTCAGGCCGCGCGCCCGCTTCGACGAGCTTGCGGCCCTGAACGTAGTCCTTGACCATGTTCACGCAGTCCAGCGCCAGCACCTTGCCGTCCCTGAGGTAGACCACCGAGAAGCTGCGCGCGCTCACGTCGCCCCGGACGACAGTCTGGTCGAAGCCCATGTTGATGCCGGCGGTCTGCAGGCGCAGGTCATACTGGTTCGACCAGAACCAGGGGAACGCCTTGTACGGCTTCTCGTCGCCGCAGATGCCCTTCGCCACACAGGTCGCCATGTCGTTGGCGTTCTGCACCGATTCCACCCGCATCAC
>NZ_FXUI01000029.1:0-13608 GCF_900182875.1 Novosphingobium panipatense | reverse complement strand
CCGGCTGCCCTGCCATCATCGCCTCCGCTGCAATGCAAAGGCAGTGAATCAGCTCAAGCCCGTATCCGCCAGTGGTTTTTCGAGGCGTCCAGCTCAAGCCCGTATCCGCCAGTGGTTTTTCGAGGCGTCCAGATTAATAGCAGGTCCCTCTAATTGTACGCATCCGCTGAGCGGCGCCTTGCCGGTGGGATGATGGGTCGGTCTTAAGGTCGCAGTTATTTGCGAACTGAGTAGCCCCTAGATTTCTGGACGCCTTCGATCCTAATTTTGAGGACAGGAGGCGAAGATGGGGAAGCCCAATTTCAGTGATGAGTTCAAGCGTGATGCGGTGGCCCAGATCACCGAACGCGGATATCCTGTAGCCGAGGTCTCGCAGCGGCTCGGCGTCAGCCAGCATTCGCTGTATGCCTGGAAGCGGCAGTTGGCCCGACAGGTGTCCGGCGATGCCGGCAAGGATGCCGAGATCCGTCAGCTGAAGCGCGAGCTGGCCCGGGTGACCGAGGAGCGCGACATCCTAAAAAAAGCCACCGCGTATTTCGCTCGAGATGCAAAGTGAGATACGCGTTCATTGCCGAGCATCGCGATCGTTTTGGCGTGCGGGCAATGTGCCGCTGCCTCGCCGTGCAGCCCAGCGGTTTCTATGCCTGGCAGAAGAGCCCGCTGAGCCAGCGGGCTCGGGAAGATGCTCGGCAGACCGATCTTATCCGCAAAGCCTGGAACGACAGCGGGAAGGTCTATGGCTATCGCAAGCTGCACGATGATCTTCTGGATCACGGCGAGACCTGCTGCCCCAACCGCGTTGCGCGGTTGACCAGGCTGGCGGGTATCAGGCCCAGGTCGGCTACAAGCGCCGGCCTGGCAGCTACGGTGGCAAGCCGTCCCTGGCGGTCGACAACACGCTGGATCGCCAGTTCGACGTGGCTGCGCCAGACCGAGCCTGGGTGACAGACATTACCTACATCCGCACCCTGGAGGGCTTTGCCTATCTGAGGGCGTAGCGTGGAAGGTACGCTAAACAACGCTAAGGGAGAACAACCGAGGAACGCTTAGGCGGCGCGGCTGTCCGGCGGAAGATTGAGGGCCTTGCGGCCAGCGGAAGCGGCGGCTCGATCCCAGAGGAAATCGCCGGAAAAGGCAATATGCTCCCAGCCAACCGGCGACGTATGGACAAGCAGATCATCGGGGACCGGGGCCGCTGCCGATCGCAGATGCTGGGCTGCGGCGTCCATGTAGATCGTGTTCCAATAGACGATCGCCGCGATGACCAGGTTGAGGCCTGATGCCCGATATTGTTGAGCTTCATGGCTGCGGTCGATGATGCGGCCCTGGCGGAAGGTGTAGATCGCTTGCGTCAGGGCATGGCGCTGCTCGCTGTTGTTAAGGCCGGCATGGCATCGCCGGCGCAGATCGGGATTTTCAAGCCAGTCTAGCATGAACAGGGTCCGTTCGATCTTGCCGATTTCCTGTAGCGCGACGTCGAGCTGGTTCTGCCGTTCATAGGCGGCGAGCTTTCGCAGCATGACCGATGGCGCGACATGGCCGGCCTTGATCGACCCTACGAGGCGCAGCACGTCATCCCATTGCTCACCGATGATGTCGGTGCGGATGCGCTTACCCAACAGCGGGGTGATGGATGGATAGGATGTAATCGGCGCGATCGGCGCGAGGCGCCGGTCCGGGAAGTCGCGCAGGCGTGGGCAGAAGCGAAATCCCAGCATGGCGCACAGGGCGAAGACATGATCGGTCGCCCCACCGGTATCGGTGTAATGCTCGACGATCCTCAGATCGGTGCCGTGGCTGGTGAGGCCGTCGAGGACATAGGGCGCCTCATGCGTCGCGGCCGAGATCACGTTGACGTGGTAGGGCGCGCGCTGATCGGAAACATGAGTGTAGAAGCTGAAGCCGTGATCGACGCCGTAGCGCGCGTTAATGTCGCCGCCCGATGCGCCGCGCTTCGCGCCTCTGAAGAACTGGCCATCGGAACTGGACGTTGTGCCGTCGCCCCATACCCGCGAGAATGGCAGGCGGTGGTGCGCGTTGATGAGGACGGCGAGCGCCGCGCGGTAGCTCTCGTCGCGGATATAGGCGTCATGGGTCCACAGGAGTTGATCGCGCGTGACGCCCTGGCTCGCGGCGGCCATGCGCGACAGGCCGAGATTGGTGGCGTCGGCGAGGATCGTGGCGAGCAGCGCATTTTCATTGGGACATAGCTCGCCGGTGCGCAGGTTGGTGAATGCCGAAAGAAAGCCAGTTTCCTGCGCCACCTCATGTAGCAGTTCGGTGATACGGATGCGTGGCATCATCGCATCGAGCCGGTCGGCCAGGGCTTCGGCGTCGGGCGTTGCGATCGTGCGAACGGGGGATATCTGGAGGCGGCCGTCGCGGTATCGCACACCCTCCAGAGCGTCGCGCTTCAGGCTCCGGGCGAATTTCTTCAGCCGCCAGTCCAGTTCGCGGCCCCGCTGTTCGAGCCATTCGCCGGCTGTGGGTGGCAGACCAAGAGCCGACACGATCGGCTTGGCCTTCGGTTCGCTTAGCAGGTAGCTGTCGAACTGGCGGTATCCCGTCGATCGTTCCACCCAGACATCACCGGAGCGCAGCTTGTTGCGCAGATGCGCGATAGCCGCGATTTCCCAGAGCCGCCGATTGATCTTGCCGTCATCGCCCATGACGATTTTCTGCCATTCCTTGCGGAAGGGCATCGGAGCGTCGGCAGGCAGATCGCGCTTGCCCGACCTATTGAGGTCGCGCAGCATCTCGATAGCGGCAATCGTTTTCGCGCTGCCCTTTCCGGCCCTGAACTGTAGCGCTTCAAGCAGATCAGGGGCGAACTTGCGCAACGTCGCATAGCGGTCGGCCGCGACTGTCAGCGGATCAAGATTGGCGGTTTCCGCGATCGTCGCCACTTCCGGTCTGGCCTTCAGGAGGGTGTGCCATCCTACTGAGGCATCCAGGACCTCCATAGGATCTTCGCCAGTATCGACTGCATCGGTGAGCGCGTCGATCGTCCTGCGGAAGATCAGCATCAGCCGGGCCACGTTCTTCGACGTGGCGGCATAGCTGCGCGCCTGGGCGTTCTTCGCGCGGGTGAAGATGCCGCCGATCAGCTTGTCCGCCATCTCCAGGGCGCTGTCCGTCAGCCGTCAAGATCGAGCAGGAAGGCAACGAGCGTGGCGCGTCGCCGGGAGGGAATATAGCGCTCGATCATATAGGCAGGCGACGCACGGCCTTCCCTGACATATTGCCGAAATCGGTCCGCGTGGATGCGGCCCGCGACGTCGGGGGAAATGCCGATCTTCCGCACCTGCCTCAGACGGTCGAGGATCTGGCGGACGTGATCGGGCTTGGCCGCGACGGGGATGGTCTTAAGCAAGGCGAGATGGCTCATGCCGCCGGCGGCGTCGAAGAGCTGATCGAGAGCCTGGACCTGTTCGGCGCTGAGATCGGCGATCAGGGCGTAGGCGGCCTGCTTGCGCGCGCGGGCACGTCCCGCGCTGCTGGCGCGTTCGATGGTGGAGATGGACGGCAGCAAAATCCGGGCCTCGCGCAGGGCGGTGACCACGCCCATCGCAATCGTCATCCCCTTGTCGGTCGCCCAAGCCGTTCTCGCGGCCGCCTCGACTATGAAGGGAATATCGGCGCGGGTTAGCCCCCGAAGCCCCAAACGCGCCGCCAGCTCACGGGCATGATCCGTCATTGTCTGATCCCGCGCCGCATAGTTGGCCAGCTCGGTTACGTGCAGACCAAGTTGCTCCGCGACGAAAGCTGCGAGATCATGGGGTATTGCTCCCCTGTCCTGTATCAACTGCGCAAGCGTGATGCCCGGGTGCCGCAGGAGCGCGAGTTGCAGCGCCACGCCCAACTGGTTCCGTCGCTCCCGTCGCGCGCCGATGATCTCGATATCGGAAGGCTCGAAGGTATAGAGCCGGGCCAAATGGTCGCGATCGGTTGGGATGGCGAGGATCTGATCGCGTTCGCTCTCGGTCAGGAGTTGATGCTTGCGCTTCGTCATGCCGTTTCCTGTCCACAAAAGGTCATCTGGGCCTATGGACAGCGAGGAGTAAAGAGACATAGTATGTGGACGGATATGGGTGGGGCGCAGCGGCTGCCCCCCATAACGTCCACAGAACGACCGTTTGGGAGACGTACGGCATGGGCGATATTCTGGGCTATGCCCGCGTCAGCACCGGCGATCAGGACGTGGCGGGCCAGGCCATGCGTCTAGAGAAGGCCGGCGCCATCAAGGTGTTCACCGACGTCATGTCGGGCAAAAGCATGGAGCGCCCCGGTCTGGCCGAGCTGATCGCCTATGCCCGTAAGGGTGATACCCTGGCGGTGGTCCGCCTCGATCGGCTCGGGCGCTCGTTGGCCGAATTGCTTGCCACGGTTGAGACGCTGCGCGGCCAGGGCATTGCGCTCCTGAGCCTTGAGGAAAAGATCGACACATCATCGGCGGCCGGCGAACTCATCTTCCATGTGTTCGGGGCGATCGCCCACTTTGAGCGGCGGCTGATCTCCGAGCGGACCCGGGACGGCATCGCGGCAGCACGCGCCAAGGGCAAGCAGCCTGGCCGTCAACCGCTCGACATGTCCAAAGTGAATGCCGCCATCAAACTGGTTGAAGCCCGCATCTCTCCGACAGAAGCGGCTCGGCAACTCGGCATCGGCCGATCGACCATCTATCGCGAAATGCGTAGGATGGGGATTGAACGGCCCACCTGATTAGGCGGCACGCTCGTTCGCACCTGTCGTTCGCCGTTCGTTCTCCCTTAGCGTTGTTTAGCGTACTTTCCACGCTATGTCCTCTACCGCCGTGCGACCACTGCCATGATGGCGCCGGGCTGCGTGGTCTCCTTCAGGATCGCCAGCTTCTCTTCGTCGCTCCAGTGCCGACGCCGCTCCACTCGTACGACCGCTCCGCCATCCCGGCGAGCACTCATACGAGGCTCTTTTGACTGCTCGATATCCACTCGCAAGGCCTCCATGTGCCCCGCAAAATTCACCCCTCTCTCGATCCACACAAGGCCGGGTTCCGTCGGCGCTTACGCTTTACGGCTTGTCGGACGCCCAGGCCGAGTTCCAGATCCTTGACCGTCGTAGCTTCGGACGCTTCCTGGGGCTCGACGATGGCGATAATACACCGGACGAGACGACGATCTGGCGCTTTCGCGAAGCTCTGGTCCGGGCGAATGCCATCGAGGCTCTGTTCGCCCGGTTCGACTCTCACCTCAAGTCGCTAGGTTATCTGGCCATGGGCGGACAGATCGTGGATGCCAGTATCATCTCGGCTCCGCGCCAGCGCATGACCGATGAAGAGCGCGCCGTTGTCAGGCAGGGTGGCATTCCTCAGGCTTGGGCCGCGAAGCCGGCAAGGCTTGCACAGAAGGACCGTGATGCGCGCTGGACGCTCAAGCGGGGGCGGCGCAAGAAAGGGCCGGACGGCAAGTTCATGGCCGAGATCGCCACGCCCCTGTTTGGGTACAAGTCGCATCTCGGCATCGACCAGCGCCACGGCTTCATCCGCACCTGGTCAGCCAGCCATGCAGCGCGATCTGGGCGGATACGGCCTATCGCAGCCAGAAGAACGAACGCGCCATCCTGCGTGCCGGCCTCGTCTCGAAGATCCATTTCCGCAGAACGCCCGGCAAGCCGCTCCCCGACCAACGCCAGCGCGCCAATGCTGCCCGGTCCAAGGTCCGCTCCGCCGTCGAACATGTCTTTGCTACCCAGAAACACCGGATGGGCCTGTTCATCCGCACCATCGGCATGGAGAGGGCAAAGACGAAGATCGGCCTCGCCAATATCGCGTTCAACTTCAAACGCTTCCTCTACTGGGAATGTCAACCGAACTCGGCATGATGGACGCCATCACCGCGCGGATGCCGACACAGGCTCCTTTCGATCAGTAGAAAATACCCCATAGCGCCCACGCGCCATACCAAAGATCGCGTGCGAGACCCTCAGCCTGAGACCGGGACCGGGACCGGGACCGGGACCGGGACCGGGACCGGGTAAATCAGGGTGTCCCGATGGTTCGGATGAACAACCCGAACCTGTTCTTCTGATGGGCAAAGACGTGTTCGACATGGGCGCGGATTGAGGATTTGGCAGCGTTGGCCCGGGCGGTTGCTTTCCGCATGGGCTTGCCCTTCGGTTTGCGCCGATGGATGCGAGAGGTAAGCATCCGATCCGACAACCACTTCTCGTTACGCTTCGAGCGATAGGCACTGTCAGCCCAGACTTCGGAGCCGGTGTTGTCCGTGGTGACGACCTGCCGGAGAAGACGCCCATCGGCGGCCGATGCTGAAGTCACCGCCATCTCCCGGATGAAGCCAAAACGCCGATCGATGCTGATGTGCGATTTGTAGCCAAAGACTGGCAGGGCAATCATGGGCAATGGCGTTCCATCCGCCCGGTACCGCACTTTGCCGCCAATCTTGAGCGTCCAGCGCGCATCGATGTCCTTCTGCGCGGCCTTGTTCGGCTCGTCGGGCCAGATCTCCTTCGCGCTCATCCCCGACTTGATCGCCTCACGTTCGCCTTCGGTATTGCGCTGCTTGGGCGCAGGCACCAGCGAGGCATCCACGATCTGCCCGGACATCGGGATGTACCCCTTCTTCTGGAGTTGCCAGTCAAAGGCCTTCATCACCCTCTTGAGCGTTCCGGTCTCGGTCAGGCGATTGCGGAAATGCCGGATCGTGTTCTCGTCTGGCGTTCGGTCCCCGAGCGACAGCCCAAGGAAACGCAGCCAACTCAGGCGATCCCGGATCATGAACTCCATCCGTGCATCCGACAGGTTGTGCTGCGCCTGAAGGATCAGCGCCTTGAACATCATGACCGGATCGAAAGGAGGACGGCCCCCCTTGGCGCCGTCGCCGTAACCGAGACCTTCAACCAGCCAGGCGCGGAAAAACTCGAAATCGACTGTCTGCTGCAATGTCTCGAGCGGATCACCCTCCTTGCTCAACGCCTCAAGATGCTCGCTCAAACTGAACAGGGACTTCGGATCCATCACGGCTCTCCATGATCGCTCCAGATCAATGAATCACCATCAACGTGCAAACGCTACAGTTTTTGCGGGTCTCCAGCTACCCCTTGCCATCGCATAGGAACTGGGCGAGACCAGTCTCATGTTTCTCGTCCACCCGAAACCATCTGCCGACGATACGGCGCGCGTTTCACAGGCCATAAGCGATGTGTTGAAGGAAGCAGCGCGCGCAAAGGGAGCCTTGTCCTAAAATGCCCTCCCGACCCGTTCTTGCGTACCGCTGGAGCCCCGCTCTTGCGTTGTTCCTGTTACTGGTGGGCACCTTATGGGTGGCGGGCGGCGCGTCCCATGCCGATGTCTCGGGGCAGGTGGTGACGCGCGGAACGGCGTGGTTTTTGCTTATGCTGGCGATCCTGTTCGGTGCACGGCCAGTGACCGCAGGGATAGGGACGGCATTTTGGCTGCTGCTGGCGACGGTCCTGCTCGTCCTGCTGCAGCTTGTGCCCTTGCCTCCCGACATCTGGACGGCGCTGCCGGGCCGGGAAGCGCTGCTCGGAGCACGCCCCGACGAGGCGACTTGGCGGCCATGGTCGATCGTTCCTTGGGCAACGATCAACGCCGCTTCATCCCTCATCGTGCCGGTAGTCGCATTCTATCTCGTCAGCGCCTTACGGGACGAGGAGAAAGCATGGCTTCCTACGATCCTGCTCGGGGTCATTTTCCTGTCGATGCTAGTTGGGTTGCTGCAATTTTCCGGCTTCGCCATCAATAATCCGTTCCTCAATGACTCTGTGGGCGGCGTTAGCGGCACATTCGCCAACCGTAATCATTTCGCGCTGTTCTTGGCCATGGGATGCCTGATCACGCCTGTCTGGGCTCTTGCTGGGAAACAAGGTGCGGGATGGCGCGCGCCTGTCGCGCTGGTGCTGATGACGCTTTTTGCGCTCACTATCTTGGCGACCGGATCGCGCGCTGGCATCTTGACCGGCCTGTTGGCGCTGGCGCTCGGCCTCGCAGTATGCTGGCATGATGTCCGCCGCGCCTTGCGCGGAGCACCGCGCTGGGTCTTTCCGGCGCTGATCGCGGCGATCATCGGCTTCATCGCCCTGTTCGTCCTGGTTAGCATGGCTGCCGACAGAGCGGAATCCGTCCGCCGCGCATTCGAGATTGATCCTGGCCAGGATATGCGCACACGCGGCCTGCCGACGGTGCTGTCGATGATCGCCGCCTATTTCCCCGCAGGCGCAGGCTTTGGCGGTTTCGATACAGTATTCCGTCTGCATGAGCCGTTCCAATTGCTCAAGCCGACCTATTTCAACCACGTACATAATGATCTTATGGAGGTCGTGCTTGATGGCGGCCTGCCTGCACTGCTGCTCTTGCTCATCGCGATCGGATGGTACGGGATAGCCAGCATTCGGGCTTGGCGAGGAAACGGCCGGCACTCTGTCCTGCCGAAGCTGGGATCGGCCATATTGCTTCTTGTTTTCGTCGCCAGCGCCTTTGATTATCCGGCACGCACGCCGATGATGATGGCGATGATCGTCATTGCCGCTTCTTGGCTTTGCCAAAATAGAACGGCCAGCGTTAGGGCCGACTTTACCTGATTGCGATCCGCATCTAAGGCGAAGACTTTCAGCGGAAAGATGTAGGGCGCATGCGCAGAATTCTTGTTTCGTTCATTATCGCGGCCAGCCTTGCGGGCTGCGCGGGAACGCCGCCCCCACAGCCCAGCGCGCAACTGACCGTCATTCCCGACAGCCAGGGTCTGCCTGCGCCTAATCGGGGCGATCTGGCAGCGGCCGACCGGCCTGCCCTGATCGGCCCACTCGATACGATCAATGTTGATATTTTCAACGTGCCCGAACTCAGCCGCGAAATGCAGGTTGACGCGAGCGGACGCATTTCCATGCCGCTGGTGGGCACCGTCGACGCGCGCAACAAGACTGCGGATGAATTGGCGCAGGCGATCGAGCGCGCACTGCAAGGACGATATGTCCGCAACCCTCAAGTTACCGTTAATATCAAAAGCTCGGTCAGTCAGGTCGTGACGGTCGATGGCGAAGTGAAGGAGCCGGGCCTTTATCCGGTGACCAACCAGATGACGCTGATGCGCGTCATCGCCTCGGCAAAAGGCCTGTCGGAATTTGCAAAACAGGAGCAGGTGGTGATCCTGCGTACCGTCGATAATCAGCGGATGGCTGGCCTTTACGACGTAAGTGCGATCCGTCGTGGTGCCTATGCTGATCCACCGGTTTACGCCAATGATGTCGTCATCATTGGAGATTCCCCACAGCGCCGTCTTTTCCGGGATGTCGTTTCTCTATCACCTCTCATCGCGTCACCCCTTGTCGCGGTCCTGCGTTGAGGCCTGCAGTCCTATGTCTAATATTGCTTTGAATCCGGACAGCAACATGGCTGCGGTAGCTTTGCTGCAGGCGCAATCGGAAAATAGCGTCCCCCCGATGTTGCGCCAATATCTGCGCATCGCCATTCGCTGGCGTTATGTGATCCTTGGTGCGGTGGCGGTATGCTTTCTAATCGGATTGATCGCTACCTTGCTAATGACGCCGCAATATACGGCATCCTCGACGATCGAGATTTCGCGTGAGGCGGATAAAGTCACGGATCTTCAGGCGGTCGAACGCGAAGCTGCCATTACTGACCAAGAATTTTATCAGACGCAATATGGCCTGCTGGAATCGCGTGCGCTTTCCGAGCGTGTGGCAACACGCCTCAAGCTGCCAGAATCTCAAAGCTTCTTCGAAATGTTCGATTTTGAGAGCGACGATCCGGCCTTCAAGCTTGCAAATGGCCGTTATCCAGCTTCGGGGCGCGCCACCAGAGAACGTGCTGCCGGCGAAATTCTGCGCGAGCATCTGGACATCAGCCCGACGCGCATGTCCCGCCTGGTCGAGATCAAATTCACAAGTCCCGATCCGTCCTTTTCCGCCAAAGTCTCCAATACGTGGTCGGAGAGTTTTATCCAGACCAATTTGGAACGTAAGATTCAAGCGACCTCCTATGGCCGCAATCTTCTGCAGAAGCAGCTGATCCAATTGAAAGACCGGCTGGACGAGTCACAGCGGCAATTGGTCAATTACGCCTCGTCCGCTAAAATCATCAATTTGCCCGCGCAATCCGGCAATGGGCAATCCAGTTCAGAGCGCTCGATAGTCGTTGATGACCTGGCCGCGCTTAATGCCGCGCTGACGCAAGCGACCGCGAGCCGCATAGAAGCCCAAGCTCGTTATCAGCAAAACGGACGAGCAGGTGCATCCGCGGAAGCCTTGAGCAATTCGGCGATCAACAGCCTGCGTCAGCGCCGCGCGGAATTGGCAGCCGAGTACAGGCGGCTGATGACGCAGTTCGAGCCCGGCTATCCCGCCGCCCAGGCCATTCAGGCGCAGATTACCCAGCTCGACCGCAGCATCGCCAGCGAGGAAGGGCGTGTAACCTCCTCGCTTTTCGCCGATTATCGTCGGACGCAGGAACAAGAACAGGCGCTGCAGGTCAAGGTCGAGCAATTGAAGGGCGATTATCTCGACCTGCGGCGCCGCAGCATTCAATATAATATCTATCAGCAGGAAGTTGATACCAACCAGGCACTCTACGATGGCCTGCTCCAGCGCTTCAAGGAGATTGGTGTTGCCGGGGGCGTCGGCGTCAACAATATCTCCGTCGTCGATCCAGCCCAGGCACCTAAACTGCCTTCAAGCCCCAAATTGCTGATCAATCTCGCCATCGCCATTATGGCAGGCCTTGGGATCGGCGCGGCGCTGGCCTTTGCTTTGGAACAAATCGATGAAGGCATCACCGATCCAGCGGAAGCCAAACGCGAGCTTGGTCTGCCGCTGCTTGGCACGATCCCCAAGATCGACGAAGCACCCAAAGACATATTGCTCGACCGGAAGTCGGATCTCGTCGATGCCTATCTGTCGGTGCAGACCAACCTCGCTTTCTCGACCGAGCATGGTGTCCCACGCTCTCTCTCCATCACATCGACGCGACCGGCCGAAGGCAAGTCGACCACCTGTCTCGCGCTCGCGACGACGCTGACGCGCGGTGGGAAGCGGGTAATCCTCATCGACGGCGATATGCGCAGTCCTTCAATCCATCATCTGGGTGGCGTTACGCATGACCGAGGCCTCAGCAATTATCTGACTGGCGAGGACAATATCGAATCCCTAACCTTCCCGCTGAAGGATCTGGGCTTCACGGCGATGTCCGCAGGGCCACTGCCGCCCAATGCTGCGGAACTACTGACCAGCAACCGCCTCTCACAGCTCATCGCGCGGCTACTTGAGATCTATGATCACGTCATCATCGACTCCCCGCCGGTCATGGGCTTGGCCGACGCGCCGCTCATCGCCACTAAGGTCGAGGGCGTCGTCTATGCCGTGGAATCCCATGGCATCCGCACTGGGCTGGTGAAGGAGGCGCTCGGCCGCCTTGTCACCGCCAATGCCCGGATCATCGGTAGCGTTCTTACCAAGTTCGACGCCAAGAAGGCTCATTATGGCTATGGCTATGGCTATGAATATGGCTATCGCTATGGCCGCGACGCAGAGCCTGACGCCGCCTGATGAAGAAGCAGCCTCCCCGGCAGCAGCGGCGTTCTCCGTTTGAATGGGGCGTTCGCCTCGGTCTGGCCGGGATCGTCGGTTGGATCGGCTATCTCTCGGTAATGCAGTCGGTTGCGTTGGTGCTGCCCGACGCCCGGACAGAGGAAGCTTATGCACTGGCGCCCAATAATGGGCGCATCGCCGGTCGCCTGTCGCTGCGGCTCTCCGGTCCTGAGGCGAGCGAGGCCGACCGGACGCGCGCGGTGGCGATCGCGCGCAAGGCTCTGCAGTATGATCCAACCGCTGTCGAGGCGGTCGCGACGCTTGCCGCCGATGCCTTCATGCGCGGCGATCAGGCCGAGGGCGAGCGGCTGCTTGCCTATTCGCAGACACTGTCGCGGCGCGACCTACGGACCCAGCTGATGGCGATCGAACTCGCCGTTGCCCGCGACGATATTCCCGGCGCACTCAGACATTATGACATCGCGCTCCGCACCAAGAAGAATGCGCCGGAATTGCTCTTCCCGGTGCTGACATCGGCGCTGACCGACCCAGTAATCCGCATGGAACTGGTCAAGATACTTGGAGCTCAGCCCAATTGGGGCACCCGCTTCATCAACCATACCGCCCGCAGCGACGCCGACCCTGCGGCGAGCGCCGCCTTCTTCCACAGCTTGCAGGCGACCCGTGTGCCCGTGCCCAATGCAGCCAGCGTGACGCTCATCAACCGGCTGCTGGCGGCCAGGCTGTTCGATGATGCCTGGACCTATTATGCCGCCACCCGCCCCGGCAGCGACCGGCGCCAGTCGCGCGACCCCGCCTTCAGGAGCGCAGTCGAGGCACGGAGCGCATTCGACTGGACGGCCGCCAACAGCATCGGCGTGTCGACGGCAATCCTGCCCGATGCGACCAATGGCCTGTTCGACTTCACCGTATCAATGGGCAATGGCGGCACCCTGCTGCAACAGCTCCAGATGTTACCCCCCGGCGACTATGTTCTCGAAGGGCATAGTGTCGGGATCAAACAGCCTGTGCGCTCCCGGCCCTATTGGACTTTACGCTGCCAAACCGGTGGCGAAATCGGGCGGGTGGAATTACCGAATTCATCTCAGGCTGGCGGCCGGTTCCAAGGGACCATCCGCGTACCCGCTAACTGTCCGGTACAGATGCTGGCGCTGGTCGCACGCTCGTCAGGCGACATTGACGGCGTGTCGGGACAGATTAATCGCATCCTGATCCGCCCCGTACACGCACCCGCGAGGACAGCCTCATGAAACTTCGCATGCCCAGTCTAGCCGCATCGGCCGCCTTGCTGCTCATAGCCCCTTCCGCCCAAGCTCAAAAAGAAAACAGCCCCGGCCAAATCGCGGAATCGGCGGTCGGACAGGTGGGGCAGCGGCAGACCGCCAAAACTATCGAGACCGGGCCGATAGGCCGCGTCAACAGTCGTATCCAGAACCGGGTACAGAACCGGATCCGCAACCGGATCGACCGATTCTATGACCCGGCCGCCAATACGACGTCGCCCTTCGAAGTCGCGGCCGAACAGACTACGCGCGGACAGCCGGTGCAGTGAAACTGGCCCCTGCAAAGTTCAGGCCGCCGCCCGTAGATACTGATAGAGCGTCTCCCGACTGATCCCCATATCGCGCGCAATGACGGATTTCTTCTCGCCGTCGCCCACGCGCCGCACCAGTTCCGCCACCCTTTCATCTGAAAGCATCTTCTTGCGCCCGCGATAGGCGCCGCGCTGTTTGGCTAAGGCGATGCCTTCGCGCTGGCGTTCGCGGATGAGGGCACGCTCGAATTCAGCAAAGGCGCCCATCACCGAAAGCATGAGATTGGACACCCTGATTTACCCGGTCCCGGTCCCGGTCCCGGTCTCAGGCTGAGGGTCTCGCACGCGATCTTTGGTATGGCGCGTGGGCGCTATGGGGTATTTTCTACTGATCGAAAGGAGCTGACCTGCCCCCCGAAAGGTCCCTCATTCTGATGTAGAGTCTGCCCACGAGGAAGGAGCAGACGCATGAGGAAGAGCCGTTTCACCGAGGCGCA
>NZ_FXUI01000028.1:0-13847 GCF_900182875.1 Novosphingobium panipatense | reverse complement strand
CCTCCACTAGAAACTGCACAGAATGGGATGCTCCCGCACGCCCCAGAACCGGAGATACGATCCGGCTGCGGGAACATCTTCGTGATGAAACCGCATGATCTCATCGGCAATAGAGAGCGCCTCGCTCGGAGACATCACGCGTGGAAGACAGGAATCTGGAAGGTCTTGTGGCATTTGCGCGATTGACTGATCGGGGAAATAATGCCGCCTACCGGGAAGATTGCCGTAGAACCTAGCCGCCAAACTGGCCCACTTCTCGTCACCGGATAGAGCGTCCACGAGCGAACGCGGATCGAAGTGGCGAAGCCTGAAGAATGCGGGATTTTCATACAAGGGAGGGATATTGGGAAAAGCCTGAAAGACGGTGATGGTGGGCTCGGTTTTTATGCCATTGTCGATTTTGCAGGCTGCGTATAAGTCAAGGCCCATAGAAGTCACTCCGTTCTCGCCGTTTACATGAATACCTCACGCTTGTTCTTGATGAGTGCATCGATAGGGCACATCTGTGCTTAGCAATGTCGTTTTCACAAGCGTTCGATAGGCAGCTATTTGCAAGACCGGTTGACCAAAAGCCAACGCGCGAACATTTGGTGGGCGCAGCCTTTGGCGGCGATGCCATCGAAGGTCCAGTCGCGGCCACCGCGCATACCGGAACGATAAAATGCAGAGAAGACAGTCTTTAGGAGTTCGTGCTCAGGTCTGTTTGGTCAGGCCCATTGGTCCATGAACCGCTGGGCGTCTTTCAAACTAGCAAACTCAACGACGACATCATCAAGCAGGCGGTTGCTGGGAACGGTGGGATCAAGGTCTCCCATTTCACCGATCGTGTCGAAGCGCAGCGGTGCCACTACAATCCGCATGCGCTCCTTTTGGAGCCAGTAACCGAGTCCGATCTGATCATGCCCGCCGCCCATGGCAATGATGGCGAGCGTCTCGACAAGCCGGGAGTGGGTCTTTTCATGCACGATGATCTGCGTCGGATTGTAGATTTCCATTGTTCCCCACCACAAGGCTGATCGATCAAGCGAAGGGTCAGCGCGAAAACTTCAAGACGCCTCGCGCATCAAAGGTCTTGGTTTCCGAGCCTTGTCGGATCGTCAGGGTGCTTGGAGTGTAGCCGAGCAGCGCGCCCGAACGGCTGAAAAGAAGCACGCCCCTCTCATCATAAACCGAGATGGTGCCGCTCCGCTCGATTGCCGAACCGATTGCCATTCTTTCCCCTCACTGATTGCGTCACGGCTTGAACTCTTAACCGATACCGCTTATCCATAAGCGATACCGCTTATATCGTCAACGAGAGAAGGCTGTTCGGGGCTGGATGAAAGAAAGCGATACCGCTATCTCTCGACGAGTGACGAAACCGAAACTCTTCGATGAAGCCATTCATTTCCGTGCGCGCGCGGGGACGAAGGCGCGCATTGACGCTCTACGCGGTGATACCCGGCAGGGTGATTTCGTGCGTGAACTCATTGAGGAAGCGATCGACCGCCGCGAACAGGAAGCAGTGAAGCCGAAAGGTCGCTGATCCTGACTGCCTAAATAGGTGAGTTAGGAGAAAGGCATGGCGTGGCGACATTATGAAGTGAGGCAGTCGGGTGACTGTCAAGTGCAGGACGAGGACGGGATATCATCGTTGCGATTCACGATGGGCATCGTGGAAACCGGCAAGCGTCGCGTGTTTTCGGGCCACTTCGTCTGCCTGATCTTCACCGACCATGACCCGATCACCGGCGAGGACGAGCACTCGCTGCGCGCGGCATTGTGGAAACTGGCCCGCAACATCGAACCGCTTAGCATCAGGCTCAACTGCGTGGGCCTCAGCGCCGCGTTCAGCGAAAGTGGGCTCAGCATGAATACTGGCTGGGGCTATTGGGGGCAGCATAGCAAACCGATGCACATGATGGACCCGCTACCGTCAGCGGATGGCCGAGACGATCCCATCGACGACATGATCCGCGAAGCCGTGGAAGGCATGCGGATCGGCCTCAGAATCAAGCTGGAACTCGATCCCCCCCAGCCCGTGCGCGGAGTGCCTCGTAAAGCTGAGCAGGGCCGAGCAACACGTCCTTCAGGCCATCGCGCACCTTCTGTGAGTCGAGGGCCTGCTTACTCAGCGAAGCGTGCGCCTCAAACGCCTCGATGATCGCGTTCATCAACTCATCCTTCAGCGTGGGTGAGTTGGCGAACTGCGCTTCGGTATTGTTCGCCGCCTGTGTCACCAGCGCATCTGATTCCAGCATCTTGTCGCGCAGCGTGGTGACGTAGCTCAGTTGGTCGCCATCGGTCGTATCAGCGCCGAACAGATCGTTTACGCGCTCAATGATCTCGGCGAGCAGCGCCTTCTCCTTCTCCTGCACCGACCCGGAACCGACCTCGGTCATCGGTTTGAGCTTGCTCTCATCGCGGCCTGACACGTCGAGGCGACGCTGCCCCTCATCCTTGAGACTGTGGTGCGTCAGCACGACTTTGGACAGGTCCACGCCCTCGCGTTCGCGACCGAACTCCAGCAACGGGACCAGCCGCTTATAGAACAGGAAGCGCTTCTCAACCGCACTGCTGCCGTAATCGAATATCTGCGACAGGAAGCTGTAGGCGCGCTGGTATGATGCCATGTCGTTCTTGAACAGGACCAGTGCGTTCACCTCATCCTGAGCGTCCGACGCGCCGTCATCGTCGTTGCGCTCGCGGGCGCTGCGCAGGCGGTCCTGCGCGGCCTTGTAGCGCTTGAGCAGTCGGTCGGCGACGGGCTCGATCGCAGCGATGAGATCACCCTGCTTCGCGCGGGGGTTCATCTCGACCGCAGCGACGCGCTCGACTTCAAAATCATCGTAGTGGCCGCTGGCGTCGAGCTTGCCTTTAAGATCGAGGACGAGGTTCGGGTCAGTGACGCCTTCAAGCTCGGCGGTGTCGTAGTAGGTGCGGAAGGCGGTGAGGATTTCCTCGGACGAGTTCACGAAATCGAGGACGTAGGTGGTGTCCTTGCCGGGGTGCGCACGGTTGAGGCGCGATAGTGTCTGCACCGCCTGAATGCCCGCAAGCCGTCGATCCACATACATGCCGCACAATAGCGGCTGGTCGAAGCCGGTCTGGAACTTGTTGGCGACCAGCAGGAGGTGGAAGTCCCCGCCCGCGAACGCATCACGGATATCGCGCCCCTTGAGGCCGGGATTGAGCGAGGCGCTGCCTTCAGTGACCGGCTCGTCGTTCGACTCAGGATCGTTCACCTCACCGGAGAAGGCGACGAGCGTGCCAAGGCCGTAACCTTGCGACTTGATGTAGCTGTCGATCGCCTTCTTCCAGCGCACCGCCTCGACCCGGCTCCCCAGCACGACCATGGCCTTGGCCTTGCCGTCAAGCAGCGGCTCAACGTTCTCGCGGAAGTGCTCGACGACGATCTGCACCTTCTGGCTGATGTTGTAGGGGTGCAGCCGCACCCAGCGCATGATGCCCTTCAGCGCCGTGCTGCGCTCGACCTGCTGATCGTCCCACTCCTGTCCCTCATTGGCGAGCCGGAACGCGAGCCGATAGGGCGTGTAGTTCTTGAGGACGTCGAGGATGAAGCCTTCCTCAATCGCCTGCCTCATTGAATAGACGTGGAAGGCGGACGGCAGATTTCCGGGGCCGGGTGGCTGATCGGGCTGTGGGTTGCGGCCGAACAGTTCGAGCGTCTTGCCCTTGGGCGTGGCAGTGAATGCCACGTAGGTGACGCCGCTGTCGCCCGCGCGCGCTGCCATCTGAGCGGTCAGAATGTCCTCGGCGCTGGCCTCGCCACCATCCTGAAGCTCAGCAATCTCCTCGGGGGACAGAAGTTGCTTGAGCTTCTTAGCCGCCTCACCCGTCTGGGAACTATGCGCCTCGTCCGCAATGACGGCGAAACGCTTGTCCTGCGTGGCGGCAAGATCGCGGACGGCCTCCAGTGCGAAGGGGAAGGTCTGGATGGTGCAGACGATGATCTTCTTGCCCTGAGCCAGCGCTTCGGCAAGCTGACCGCTCTTTGCACCGCCCTCACTGCGGATCGTCGCCACCACGCCGGTGGTCCGCTCAAAGCCGAACAGTGCGTCCTGAAGCTGGGCGTCGATGACGTTACGATCCGACACGACGATGACGGTGGAGAACAGCTTCTCGTCGGCATCAGTGTGGAGGTCGGCGAGAAAATGCGCCGCCCACGCAATCGAGTTGGTCTTGCCGCTGCCTGCTGAGTGCTGGATCAGGTATTTGCCGCCTGCCCCCTCGCTACGCACGGTTGCGCGCAGCTTTCGAGTGGCATCAAGCTGGTGATAGCGGGGGAAGATGATGCCAGTGATCGCCCGCTTTGCATCACGTTGAGCGACGAGGTAGCGGCCGATGATCTCCAGCCAGCTTTCTCGCTCCCAGATTTCCTCCCACAGATATGCCGTCCGGTGCCCGTGTTCATTGAGCGGATTGCCTGCGCCGCCTGCATCGCCCTTGTTGAACGGAAGGAACCGCGTGGTCGGCCCTGCCAGCTTGGTAGTCATGTGGACTTCGCTGTTGCTCACGGCGAAGTGAACGAGCGCACCGCTGGGGAAGGTCAGCAGCGGTTCGGAGTTGCCGCCCTTGGGACGGGGCAGGCGGTCGAACCGATATTGGTCGATGGCGTCAGTGATCGACTGGGTAAAGTCCGTCTTCAACTCGGCGGTCGCGACGGGAATGCCGTTGAGGAATAGCGCCAGATCGAAGCAGTTCTCGTTCGTCACCGAGTAGCGAAGCTGACGCACGACACGCAGGCGGTTCGCCTGATAGGCGGCGATAATGTCGGGATTCATGCCCATCGCAGGCTTGAACTGGGCTAGCGAGATCATGCCTCGCACCCCGACCATTTCAACGCCATGGCGGATCACATCCAGCGTGCCGCGATCGGCGATCTGCTTGCGCACGCGGTCGAGCAGCGCGCTTTCAGCGGCCGAGCCGTGGCTACGGCTCAGTGACTCCCATACCTTCGGCTGCGTCTCCTGCACCCACGCGACTAAATCGGGCGCGAACAGCGCCCGCTTGCGGTCGTAGAGCGCAGCGCCGCCGGGTTCGTGGAGCCAGCCATGCTCAGCGAGGTGGGAGCAGATTTCGTCTTCGAAACGGACTTCCTTATGGATGCTCATGGCTGGCTCGGAGTATGGGGTTGAGAACCATGGAGCGCTCCTAGGGCCTCCTGCGACAGTAGCCGATCAAACAAATCCGGCTGAGAAAACCCCGGTTTTCCACCGGAAGTTGAATCCCAATCGCCTCGCGAGACCCTCCCGATCAAATACCCGTCAAACAAACTCATGCCCACCACGGCAGGTAGCGAGCAGCCTTCTTGGCCTGCCCCTCCTCGAATGGCTTGATGACTCCCTCCTCAAGCGCGTCCTTGATGATGCGCGAGACGGTTGCCGAGTTGCGCGGATCGACGCCGAACCGCTCCCTCAATGAGGCGTTTGTGGCGGTTTCCCGTTGTTCATAGCGCAAGCAGGCGTGGAGGTAGGTGGCATGCACGCGCTCCAGCCGATCCATTTCTCGGAACGGCTTCGGCGCGAACAGCGTCACTCGAAATGCGGCATCCTGCTGCTCCCAAAGGGGTGGAGGAAGCTGATGCGCCTCAGTTTCCTCCACCACCTTGTCAATGCCGGAGCCGCGCTCCTCGCAAATGCCTACGCGACGCATGAAGCGTGCGAGTGCCTCATTGCGAGAGCGGGGGGCGTGATTGAGGATACGCTGAATGTCGATCAGGGTGGTGCCCGGATTAGTGATCTCGATGCGACCATCGAAAATCTCGACCATCGGCCCTGTGCCGCCAATGCTGAAATCCTGATGGATGAGCGCATTGGCGACCAACTCGCGAACAGCGAGTTCGGGAAATAGCGGCACAGCACGGCGCAGCGCTTGTCCGATTACCTCATTGCGCGGTAACTGACTGTCGATCCACTCCATGAGCCCTTCGAAGCCAGAGGCATAGCCACGCAGCCCCTCCTGCTCACGCTCGGTAACGACGCGAGTTTTGCCCTTGTAGACGATGACCCGCATCGCCTTTCGCGCCAAACCGGGGAAATCAGGCAGGCGGCGCGCGTAAAGGATCGCGCCAAGGTTGGTGATGTCCCAATGCCCTGCCTCATTGCGAATGATGAGCCGATCCTCGGCGAGTTTGGCGATAATGCCGCGCCGGTCAGCAGGAAGCGGCAGATTGAGCCGCTCGAAATAGGCCGGATAGTCCAACCGTTCGACTACCTCATCTTCAGTGCAGTCAGACTGAGCGATTAGGCTCTCGAACGGACGACGGTCGAACTGCCGCCAAAGCTCGGCTTCTTTGCCCCCATGATCCCTTAGCGGATGGGTCGTCGAATCAACTCTGATCCATTCGCTTCCGCTGAATCGGGTCGGCTGACCCTTGGCCGCTGGTATCTCAAGCACGACAACCGGTTTTTCGTCGATCGTCAGAGAGTGAAACGCAATGTTGAGGCGTGGTGCGAGCATGCGCACCAACCATGCCTCCAGATTCTCATTACCCTTCTTGGCCCCGACAGGATTGAAGGTGGTTCCGACGATCTCGTGCGTTTCATCCTGCACGCCCCAGACCAAATATGCGGTTTCCTGATCCTCAAGCGCAGCGGAGTTCGACAGCGCGGAGATGCGCTGCCCGATCATGTCGGGATCGCTATTGTTGAGCTTGAACTCGACCCAGCCCGTCTCAGCCGGGAGACGGGTAAGCTCGCGAACGAGCCGCTCCCAATAGTCAGGCTGAACGGTGCTCATGCCACTGCTCCCACCGGGGCGGCGATCTGTCGCGCTTCCCAGTCCTTGTAGGTCAGGCCACCGTCAGCGGTGCGCCAATCGATCTGGCCGTTCGATGCCCTGCCGTTAACGACTGCTGCTGCGGCGCTCGGGCTGCGGAAGGCGTAATCCTGCGTGAACACGCAATGCCCACCCTGTTCAGTGAGCACGCCCGACCGGCGAAGCTCCGCATAGAGCGAGGCGTAGGTATGGTGGTCGAGACCAGTCCATTCGCGTCTGCCCATTGATCCAGCCTCAACGACGAACTCACCGTCCGTGAGAACCGCCGAGGCACGCAGACCATGTTTCCGCGATTCCAGCATGAAGCGCGTGCCGCCTGCGCTGATTGTCTGCGGATCGGCGATCGTTCGCCCCGGCATCGCCGGAGCGGTGGGCCGATGGGAACGAGCGCGCTGGATGAACATGTCCACCCGCACGGCCGGGAGAACAATCAGCAGGTTTTCAAGGAACGCCTCCATCTTGGCGATATCGGCTTCGCTGAGGATCGGCAGCACGGGCGCGGTCAGGTTGTCGAGCGGCGTGTGCCCGATCGCCTTGGCGTGCGCGATCAGCCGCGCTTCGAGGTAGCGGACGTGCGCCTTGTTGAGCTTGTTCGCTGAGGCGGTGACGAGCACGACGCTGGTCCACCATTCCTTGCGCACGTCATGCTGACGGATGCGCGCGCCGATATCCTCACCCTCACCGATGTAGGCGAAGGGTTCGCCGTTCTGGTCGCCCAGCAACAGGTAGACGCCTGCATAGCTGGCCTCACTGCGGGCCAGTGCCGCGCTCAACTGGGTGCGCGGGAACAGCAGGACGTGGCCGGTCCAGTTGAACAACTCGGCGGTGACCATGCCGTCCGGGCGGCCGTCGATGTAGTAAAGCTCCAACGAGCGGCCGACCGCTGGGCTCACAGCAGCGCTCCAATCTGTCGCGCGCTCTTGGGACCGGAGCCGTTGGGCACGATGCCGTGGCGGCGCATCCACCCCAGCCACTCAGGTAAATCACTGGCACGAAACTTCTTGCGCTTCTCATTGTGCCAATCGTTCAGAAAGCCGTTGATGATCTCGTCATCGGACGGCGAGGCACCCTCAGCGAGCGCGTCGTTCCACACGCCATAGAGAGTAGCGACAGCTTCAGCGCCCCTTGTGCTCAAGTCAGCGAAGTCCGTGATCAGCTTGTCGAGCTTGGCTGTGCGGTCGGGGCCAAGCCAGTCGGCAAGCTCTTGGCGGTGCGCGCGGCGCTCTGGGCCAAGGCGGTAGGTGTTGGTGGTGCCGGAGCCGCCCGGTTGATCGCGCTCGATCCCAGCGAGCCGGTGAGCGCCGCTCTCCATGTCGTCAATGAGAGCGCGATCGAGCGGACCAGCGGCTTCACGCAGGTAAGAGCCTTCAAGCTCGCTGATGCCGACATGCCCCTCTGCGAGAAACACCACCTTTTGGAACTTCACGCGACCGAAGGTCGGCTGACCCGCAGATCGCTCAATGATCTCGGTGCCTACAAGCCCGCGTGCCCGTGCGCGCTCAATCGGGAACGGCAGCACCTTGGCGGAGGCGCGAACATCGATCTTTCCGGTGACGGCTGCGGAAATGAGAGCGGCGCGGCGCTCATTGAGCAGCGCGATCGTCTGTTCGGCTTCCTGCATCAAATCGGAACAGCGGCTGTTCAGCTTATCAACGTGGCTTGAGATTGCGGCCTGTTCGGCGAGAGGCGGCAACGCGATGATCATCTGACGGAGATGAGTGGGGCCGAAGTGCTGGATCGTAGCGCCAGCCTTCAGGAGATCGATCTGCGTAAAAAACATTGATGAACCCACCACTGCGCGCACGAAGTCGCGGGTAGTTGCTCCATCAACCGGAGTGAGGCGGATCAGCCCGGTATATGGCACAGCACCAACGGCCTCAGCGCCTACCTCACACACGGTGCCCATACTTGCGCTGCCGCTGATGATCAGGTCGCCAAGTTCGAGCCGAAAGTGCTTCCATCTGGTCGCCACTTTTTCAGGATCGAGGTAGTTGCAGCCATCCAGCGATGCCCATCGACCTGACGCCCCAGCGACGCGCATCAGTGGAATGCCTTCTTCGCGGAAATCAGCGGCCATAATGCCCGGGCCTTCTTGGAAGGCGATAGCGCGTGAGAACTTGGTGACAGTCCAATGCGCGGGCACCTCGCCGAGCCATTCGATACCGCTGTCCTTCAAAGGGGCGTGCGGATCGAGGCCCTTGGTGACGGCGTGGGAGATGACGGCTTGTCGCTTCTCCTTCAGCAGCGCGATCAAACGCCGCTGCTCCTCAATGAGCGCGTCGATTTTGGCGGTTTCGCGGTCGAGGAAGGCGGCGATGGCGATCTGTTCAGATTGAGGCGGGAACGGCAGCGCGAATGCGCCGAGATCATCCGCTGAAATCTCAAGAAACGTCGATCCCTTCCCGCGAACATTCAACTGCTCGGTTGCGATCGACAGAGCATAATATCCAAAGGTAGCGCTTACGCCGTCCTTAACGACGAGCGTTTTACAGCCCTGATTTGTGCTTGCGCCGATCTCAGTGACGGCAAGCGATCCTATGGGAGCGCGTGTCGAAATAACAATGCTACCCGCTGGGCTTAGCGATGCCGCGCATGACGCCAGCCCACTGGCTGTGATCTTCCTCGCCGTATCGGAAATGAACTTAGTGCTCAGCTTGCTGAGATCACCGGGGGTGATCCATGGGATATCACCACCCCAATAATCCTCGATATCTGACTTAGGCGTGGAACCACCCGCGATGGAAAATGCGCGCTTTAGTCCGGTGACTGTCCAATGGCTCGGCACCTCACCAAGCCATTCCACCCCGCTGTCTTGATATGATGAATATGACGGAAAGCTCACGCCGCGAGCCCTTCCAGCATGCCCTTGATCCGGTCAGTGACGGCCTCAAGATCGGCGTCAATCTCGGCGAGCGGACGCGGCGGCTCAAAGACGTAGAAGTGGCGGGTGAACGGGATTTCGTAGCCGACCTTGGTCTTGTCGTGGTCGATCCACGCATCGTCCGCGTGCGGCAGCACCTCACGCGCGAAATAGGTCTCGACATCCTCACTGAGCGGCACATTCTCGGTGTCGCGAAGGGCGCTGTCCGCCTGCGGCTTGCCCTTCGCCTTGCCACGCTGGCCCAGCACGATCTCGCCCGCATCGTCGCGCAGCGGCCGCTCGACGGTGATGGTTCGATAGCCGAAGGCGCTGTTCGGGAAGATGCGCGACAGCGGCGCGAGCTTAACCTTGCCGCCCTCCGGTGCTGGGGGCACCGGCTCGCCTTCGATCACCACGTCGCGCGCAATCTCCCGGCCGTCCGCGTCGAAGCTGATGGCAAGCTGCGCCTCATTGAACCCGCCGAACAGCTTGGTCACCGTGGCGATCTGGGCGTCCGACATTTCCTTGCGCTTCGAGCCCAAGGATTTGCGCATCTTGCGCCACATGGAAGAGGCGTCAATCAACTGGACCTTGCCCCGGCGAGCCTCCGGCTTCCGGTTGCTGATGACCCAGACGTAGGTGCTGATCCCCGTGTTGTAGAACATGTCGGTGGGCAGCGCTACGATCGCCTCAACGAGGTCGCTTTCCAGCACATAGCGGCGGATTTCGCTTTCGCCGCTGCCCGCCCCGCCCGTGAACAGGGGCGAGCCGTTGAGGACAATCCCGAACCGACAGCCCCCCTCATTGAGTGGGCGCATCTTCGACAGCAGGTGCATGAGGAACAGCAGCGACCCGTCCGATACGCGCGGCAGGCCGGGGCCGAAACGACCATCGTAGCCCTTTTGCTCGTGCTCGGCGCGGACCTGCTTCTCGACCTTCTTCCACTCGACGCCGAACGGCGGGTTCGACAGCATGTAGTCGAAGGTGCGGCCGTGGTGGCCGTCGTCGGACAGGGTATTGCCCTGCACGATATTCTCGATCGGCTGCCCCTTGATGAGCATGTCCGCCTTGCAGATGGCGTAGGATTCAGGATTGAGTTCCTGACCGAACATAGTCAGGTGCCCCTTATTGCTGTGACCCTCCATATATTCACCGGCAACAGACAGCATTCCGCCTGTCCCTGCGGTGGGATCATATATTGTGCGGACGACCTGCTCCTTCGTGAGGATCTTTTCATCCTCAGTGAAAAGAAGGTGGACCATAAGCCGGATGACCTCACGCGGGGTGAAGTGCTCACCGGCCGTCTCGTTCGAGATTTCAGCGAACTTGCGGATCAACTCCTCGAAGGCGAGGCCCATAGCCGCGTTGTCCACCTTGTCGGGGTGGAGGTCGATGCGGGTGAAGCGCTCAGTGACCTGATAGAGCAGCCCGGTCTTGGCGAGCCGGTCAATCTGGGCGTGGAACTCGAACTGCTCGAAGATATCGCGCACGGCAGGAGAGAAGCCCTCGACGTAGCGGACGAGGTTGGCGCGGATATTGTCCTGATCACCCATCAGCTTGCTGAGGTCGAGTGGATCGGTGTTGTAGAAGCCCTGCTTGGCGGCACGCAGGAGGAACGGCTCGGGGTTCAGGCCCAGCG
Source organism: Novosphingobium panipatense (assembly GCF_900182875.1). Lineage (NCBI taxonomy): Bacteria > Pseudomonadati > Pseudomonadota > Alphaproteobacteria > Sphingomonadales > Sphingomonadaceae > Novosphingobium > Novosphingobium panipatense. Next base: position 2,568 of record NZ_FXUI01000028.1, on the reverse strand, counting down.
CCATCTTCGCCTGAAGCTCATTGAGCACCGCCGCCTTGGTGGGTTCAAGCACGCAATCGAGACGGCGCAGCACCGTGAACGGCAGGATCACGCGGCCATATTCCGACTGCTTGTAATCCCCCCTCAGCAGATCGGCCACAGACCAGATAAACGATGCAAGCGCTTGATGATTCACGAAATACCCCCGGCGTCGGGAGCAGGGTAGCATTTTTGCTAAGGGGAGGACAGCAAATATGCGATACCGGTTTCTGCGAACCTCAAAGCGTTTGGTTCAGCAGCCTGTTGAGAGCCGAGCGCTTTGCGCTCGACTGCCAGTTCGCTGGCATCAGCGCTACCGCGCCGCTGCCAATCTTCTGGCTTCCTGATGAATAATACAGGTGTTTATCAATCGGGTATTTTCTCATCTCACTTGCGTTGAAGATGCACTTTATCCCCTGTCACCATACGCGCTCGTTTTGCGGGTATAATGACAGGGGGAAATCTTCATCTCACTTTGCGATCCGATGGCCTTGCTCGCGCCCTTCACGTTTTACTGATGGCCGGTGGTCGCCCGAAACCCGACTCTGGCGCGCTTTCCCGAGCCCCCTCCGGGGCTTGCGACGGTTATCCATTTCTGGAAGCTCGCGACGGTGGACCGCAAGGTCTTGATCCCCGCCGCGAGGAAGGTCGTGAGCTTCACGCACGGTGCCTTCCTCTATTCTCGTCTCTTGTTGGCCCTCAGTGGGGCAAGCGGCAACGATCCCGCTCGGCTGCTCGACCCTCCCACTGCCCGGAACACGGCGGATGACCAAGCTGGTCAGACACCTACAAAGTCCATCGATGAGTTCAACTTACCGGGATGATCCCGTGAGCATGTTATATTCTATTTAACACGAGTATAACCTGCCACGCATTATTATTTTCCAGTGCCCCGGCATTTTTACCGGGGCACCACCTATTTCAATCGATCAGACGGCGCGGTAGGCGATACGCCCTTCGTGATCTTGTCCTTCCACGGCCTTCCCCGCGTCAGTCAGGCGTTCTGCTGCAAATCGGATTGTGCCTTCAGACCCAGTGAAGCCGTTGCGATTGGCCTGACGACGCAGCGTGCTAATGCATTTCCACTGCTTGGTAAGCAGGTTGAGGACCAACTCTTCACTGTCAGCGCCCCGACGCTTTTTTGCTGTCACCCGCCTGACAGAACGAGCAGGCGAACTCGCGGCGGATTTGCCCGACACTCGCACCTTGGCCGGATTGCGCGGCACCTGTATGTCAATCGCAGGCTTTTTCTGATCGTCTCTGCTGATCATTTTGCGCACGGCCATAGCGAAACGTTGCGTCAGTTCGCTTTCCGTCTTGAGAGCCTGCTCGGCGGCAATCGACCGACATGCCTTCCGAGCTTCAGTGAGCGCGCGTTCTGCGGCCCCAGCCCTGTCCTTCAACGCCTCGATTTCTTTGTTTAGCTGTTCGATGCGCTGGAGCAGGTCTTTTGATCGGCTCAACATGTGCTCCAGCCCGCCATACTGAGCCGCCTCTTGGTGCATGACGCGGAAACCAGACACAGCGGCTTCTTCAGGCGTGAGCGGATTCAGGACCATGTTAACGATTGGGTCGATATTCGTGATCTTCATTGGAAAAATCCCTTGACGTGAGTTACTTGCCAAGGGGTGCGCACCTCGTTGACGAACGCGGTTTTAGGGCAGGTCAATGGGCAGCGCTTGGGTCCGAACATTTGGTGGAGCATGGGTCAGAAACCGAGGCACGAACTGACTGAGCAAGAGCGATATGATGGTCAGGTCGCGAGCAGAGCAAGCGCGGGCAAGAACGGCCGTCAGCGACAAATGGGATGGTTCCTCGACGCTGCCTCATTCATCGTCCATCTACGGAAGGATGACCATCGGGGCCAACTGCCCATTGCCAAGCTGGTGAGGTATCTCACTAAACGTGGATGGAAGTCTGAGCAGGGAAAAGAAGTCAGCCGAACTGAAGTCAAACGGATGCTCGAAACCTTCGATCCCAATAATGCGCTGCCAGAGAATAAGGCGGACTGGGAGGCGATTCGGTTGGGTCGGATCGAAGCGCCGCCGGGGATAGAAGCCGCAAGCGTGGCAATCGATCCCGAAAAATGGACCGAGATGCAGGTCGCAATAAAGAACGGGTGGACGCCTGCTTGGCGAAGAAACTTGGTGCGGGAAGCAAACGGGACCGACGATGTTGAGTCTGACACCCAGTGAGCGGCTAGTCGACGCCTAACCAATCATTACACCACCATAAATACGGGCATGTTCATTGCGATCATGCTCACTGACTGCCCCGGCCTTATCGACCTAATGCTGACGGGCGACGAGCATGGCATGAGCTTTGCCATTGATGGTGTGGAGTGCGTGATCGAGCACGTCGAGGGGCATGGCGTCTTCGAAGCCGTTACCGCAGACTTTGGCCTCTCAGTCATTCATCCGGGCTGGTATGCTGGGGAGCATGGCGCACCGGCCTATGTCGCCATCGTAGGGGACGCGCACGCCTGCATAGGCTGGCTCCCCCTCCGTCATGCTGACAAGCTCACGCTGATCCAGCACCTGCCGCTCAGCC
>NZ_FXUI01000027.1:0-14707 GCF_900182875.1 Novosphingobium panipatense | reverse complement strand
ATTCTTTGCAGTCGAGATTTATGTCGAGTGGTTCGCGCGCGGGCGCAGGTTTCCGTGATGAAGACATCGTTTCTACTCCAGATAATTAAAGTGCCCCCAGCACCAACAAGCTGGAGGATCTATGACGTTGCCAAAGACGGTCGTTTCGTACGGACGGCCCAAGCCCTGGACGGGAGACGCTCCCACCTCAGAAGCTCTATCCACCGCCTTCCACTCTTCTCTTCTGGGGAGTGCGGCAGGATCAGCAGCGCTTTACAAAGCTGCCGCTCGCCATTTCCTGTTCTGGATCGAACAACAGGGCATCGCGGTATCGACCGTCGATGACGCTGTCGTCCGACGTTTCGAGAAGCATCGGTGTCGCTGTCAGGGCTTTCCCCTGCACAAGCCTGACCGACCAGGCTTCACCAGTAAAGTCCGGCGTTTCGTCCGTTTCCTGGAGGACCAGGGCGTTATCGACGTGCCCGACGACGTGGACCGCCTGGACACGCTGTTGGCGGACTATGCGGTATTCCTGGTACAGGAGCACTACAGCGCCGCGGTCATCAAGAGCTACCGTTCGGAAGCGGCGCACTTTGCCGCATGGGTCCGCTTTTCTCGTCTGCGGTGGCAGGATGTCACCGACGATCATGTTGCCCTATATGCCGGCCACAGCTGTCGTTGTCCGGTCTACCGCAAGCGCGGGACGCTGGTCGGTCATTTCGGGCCGCTACGCCGTAGCAAGGGAGCCCGGCGCTTCCTTGGGTTTCTTCGCGATCGGAACATTCTCTCGCAAGTCGACCGCTGGGATCACCAGGATGATGCTCTGGCCCCCTACAAGACGTGGCTGAAGGCGCATTGCGGCAGCTCGGCCGAGACGATCCGGCGCTATTGCGGCGAGGTGAAGCACTGGCTGCCGGAGCTGACCAAGCCCTCGGAGCTGAACGCGGGCATCATCAGGCGGATCGTCGGTCATCGCATCGCTCAGGCGCCGGGTTCCGCTTCGACCATCACTAGCATCATGCGGAGCTATGTGCGTTTTCTCGTCTCGCGGGGGGAGTGCGAGCCGGCGCTCCAACACGCCTTTCCACCGATCAGGCGCTATCGTCTCGGCACCCTGCCACGCTACATGGATGATGCAACGATCGAGAAGATCATTGCGTCCTGCCAGGCCGATACCGCGGTGGAGATCCGCGACAAGGCTATCATCCTGCTACTCGCCAGACTCGGATTGCGGGCTGGCGATATCTGCCAGTTGCGCTTGACCGATATCGATTGGAACGACGGATATCTTCGGGTGAGCGGCAAGAGCAGACGGCCCGACCGCCTGCCATTGCCACAGGATGCCGGGGACGCGATCCTCGATTATATCGAGCGGTCCCGCCCTCCGATCGCCGAGGAGGTGTTGTTCGTTCGGGTGCAAGCTCCTTTTCGGCCGTTCAGTTCGTCGGCTGAGATCGCCGGCATCGTCGCGCGTGTCTTGGATCGGGGCGCCATCGAAGGCGTGCCGACGGGCGCCCACGCCTTCCGCCATTCGCTGGCCACACGGATGCTGCGCGCCGGCGCCGGCCTTGAGTCGGTCGGCACGATCCTGCGCCATCGGTCCCCAGCGACGACGGCCATCTACGCCAAGGTCGACGTTCCGATGCTGCTCAAGGTTGCCCAAGATTGGCCCGGAGACAGGGCATGATGAACGCCCAGATCGAGCGGTATGTCGCGCTGCATCGCAGCTTCGGCCGCAAGTTTGAGGTGCAGGAGCAATTGCTCCGACTCTTCGCCGCCTATGCTCGTGGTTTCGGCGACCGGCACGTCACAGTCGAGCGGCTCTACGATTGGTGCCGGTCGGCGAGTTCCCAGAACGTGGCCAGGGACAGGTTCGACCATCTACGTCGCTTCTGTCTTTATGCTCATGCTGAGGATCGGCAGCATCGGGTGCCCCCAGCTGGCGTATTCGGGAGAGGGAAGCGACGTCGCCCGACGCCTCACATCATCGAGCCCGAGCAAGTTCAGGCGATCATGCAGGCCGCCCTTGATCTTCCGCCCAAGGGCAAGATTAGCCCACACACCTACCACTATTTGTTCGGGCTGCTCGCAACAACCGGGTTACGACTTTCCGAAGCGCTCGCATTGCAGCGCGAGGATTTCACCGCCGACGGCCTGATCATCCGCAACGGGAAGTTCGGTAAGCAACGCCTCCTGCCGATCCAGCCATCAACGCGCAAGGCGTTGGAGGCTTATCTCGCTGTTCGGCGGAAGCTCGGCGCCCACGGCAATGATCTGTTCGTTCACATCCGAGGGCACGCCCCCAGCACAACGCGCGCCTATATAATGTTCGTCAGATTAGCGCGCGAGTTGGGTTTTCGTGGCCCGCCCGGAGATCCCGGCATGCGCGTCCATGACCTACGGCACACGTTCGCCGTTCGGTCGCTGGAGTCCTGTCCTCGCGATTGGGAAGCGATCCGACATCATATGGCAGCGCTCAGCTCCTATCTGGGCCACACGGACGTGGCCAACACATACTGGTATCTCGAAGCCACGCCGGTGCTGCTTCGCGACATCGCTGTCGCGGGTGAGCAGCTTTTCCTGGGAGGTGCAGCATGACCGCGCTCGCTCCCCATCTCGCCGCGTTCCTGCGGGATCATCTTCCCCGCGAGCGTAATGTCAGCCCGCATACGGTGACGACCTATGCGAACTGCTTCGCGCTTTTGGTCCGGTTCGCAGCCGATCGGCTCAGGCGAAGGCCAACTGACCTCACGATCGAGGATTTCGATCCCGAGCTGATCATGGCGTTCCTCGACCATACGGAAGATGCGCGCAAGAACAGCCCCAGAACTCGCAATGCCCGGCTCGCGGCGATCCGGGCGTTCTTCCGTTACGTCGAGTATCGCGTCCCAGCATGCCTCGACCTGGCGCTGCGTGTTCGTGCCGTGCCGACAAAGCGGACCGACACGACCCTCATCGACTATCTGACACGAGATGAGATTACTGCGGTGCTCGACGCACCTGATCCTCGGTCCCGCCTGGGCACTCGAGATCGGGCGATGCTGCACCTTGCCTATGCCGGTGGCCTGCGGGTCGCCGAGTTGCTGTCGCTGCAGATACAAGACTTTCCAGAACGCTCGCTCGCGACGGTTCACATTATCGGCAAGGGCAGACGCGAGCGCGTCTTGCCCCTGTGGCGCGAGACGCAGGCAGCATTGCGGGCTTGGCTCGCCGTCAGGCCGCCATGTCAGGCGGCGGAGATATTCCTCAACGCCAAAGGCGAGCCAATGACGCGCGATGGATTTGCGTTCAGGCTGGCCTTGCATGTCGCCACGGCGGCAAAGAAGCAGCCGTCGCTGCTGCGCAAGCGGGCCACGCCTCATGTGCTACGGCATTCCTGCGCAATGCACACGCTCGCTGCGACCGGCGACATTCGCAAAGTAGCGCTCTGGCTCGGCCATGCCAGCATCCAGAGCACTGAAGCCTACCTGCGCGCCGATCCGGAAGAAAAGCTGCACATCCTCGCCGCACACGGCTCGCCAGCGATCAAGCCAGGCCGGTTCAGGCCTCCGGCTGACCCGCTGATCATGATGCTCAACGACGTTCGGAAACGAGCATAGCTCCGGAGGTCTCTCGCCTCCGACATCGCCCACAACCTTAATTATCTGGAGTAGAAACGATGTCTTCATCACGGAAACCTGCGCCCGCGCGCGAACCACTCGACATAAATCTCGACTGCAAAGAATACGTCTTATCCGGAGATCCAGATAAGATGTATTCTCGCGGCGAGAGATCGATTTCGAGATCCGCGCGCTCCTCGGGATTGAGATCGCCAAGGCGCCGGTTGAGAATGGATTCCGCCGTCGTCACCAGCTGGAGCACCACGGACTGGCCATCGGAGACATGCGCGCGAATGGCAGCGATAACCGTCGGGAGCTTCATCGAAAGGAGCAGCTGACCGAAGAATCGCTGTTTCGTGGACTCGAAGCGCGAGCGCGCCGAGGCCTTGGCCCCACTGTTGAGCGTCGCATTCGCCAACCCGTCGACCACCGATGTCAACTCAAGGGCGCGTTCCATATTGCGATGAATGATCGCCCAGGCATCGGCATAGCTGTCATAGATGGCGATCTGGTCGGGCGTCAGTTCGTGCCGCAGGATCTCATACTCGACACCCACGAAGCTCAGCGCACGGGCAGTATAGAGACCTAGCGCCTTGAGGTCGCGCGCCACGAGCTCCATCGCCGCGATCCCGCCCTTGCGAATACCGGTGATAAACTGCTCGCGATTGGTGAAGGCGGTTTCCGGGCCCCAGAGGCCGAGCCTGACAGCATAGGCCAGGTTGTTGACGTCCGATGCGCCGGTCGCCGAAGCGTAGAGCACACGGGCTCCGGGGAGGTTGTTCTGAAGGAGAACCCCGCAAATGCCTTGTTGCGAGCCCTCCTTCGGGCCGAGAGCCCCCTCGCCGCCCGCGACGCCGCCCATCTCGTGCGCTTCATCGTAGCCGATAACGCCTTCGAAATCGTCGCCGGCCCAATCGATGATCTGCTTGAGGCGACTGTGATCGCCGCGCGCCGAGCGAAGTGTGGGATAGGTGACGAACAGGACGCCCTGCTCGAGCGCGATTGGCTGGTCGATCTTCCAGTTGGAAAGGGGCTGGATGTCGGCCGCGAGGCCACCGAGCGCGGTCCAGTCGCGCCGGGCATCCTCAAGCAGCGTTTCGTTCTTCGAGACCCAGATGTTGCGGCGCCGGCCCTGCAGCCAATTGTCGAGAATGCAGGCCGCGACCTGACGCCCCTTTCCCGCACCGGTGCCGTCTCCCAGGAAGTAACCCTTGCGATAGACTCGGCCGCCTTCGGCTTCGTCGAGACCAACACCTTCCTTGCTCGGCGTGAACCGGCCGGGCAGAAACTGGGACCAGGCGTGACCCGCATAGACAACTGTTTCGAGCTGCGAGGCGGAAAGCAGGCGCTCGGAAACGGTGCGTTCCGGGAGGTGAGGCACATAGTCGGGGATTGGCGCGGCGATCGATCCCATCGCCACCGATTCCACGAGCGCGGTCGGATGCTCGCCGGCCGCTTCGAACACGATCCGACTGGGCCTGTAGGGCAGATAGACGCCGACCTGATCGAGCAAGGGCGCGGGCGCATCGAGCGCGGTGTAGCCGACAGGCAGGATATTGTTGCGAACCGGCGCATGATAAGGCCTCGGCGCCGCCCGCGTGCTCTTGACCGCACGGAACAGGGACAGGCTGGAGGAGCGCTTTGGCGTCGGCGGTAACGCGGTCGTGATCGCGCTGCGTTCGGGAACGGTCAGGGCTCCCAGCAATTCGCGGATCGATCCGCGCTGGATGGTCGCCTGAACGGCGCCGCCCCCGACCTTGTCGATGACGAAGAGCCGGACCGCGATTGACGTCCCGTGCTTCAGATAGCATTTCTCGAGCCGGACCGACGTCCGGACGCTGACATCACGCAGCGTTGTCTCGAAAAGATCGCGCATGCGTGCATTGGGGCCGAACCAATCGGGCATGACCGCAACGAGCCTGCCACCGGGTTGCAAGCGTCGCAGGGCCGCCTGGAGATGGCGGACGGCGGCATGACTGTCGGCGCCGAGACCCACGGAGCGCGAGAAAGGCGGGTTCATCAGGACGATGCTGGGGCGCGGCGCGTCTGCGAGCGTGGAATTGATCGTCGCCCCGTCATGGCCGGTGATCACCGCATCGGGAAAGGCATGTCTCAGGCGCGCGCGGCGCGGCGCGGCATATTCGTTGAGCTGGAGACCGGCATGATCCCGGCAATGGGCGATGAGAAGTCCATTACCGGCACTCGGCTCCAGAATGACATCTCCGGGCTCGATAGCCGCCAGGACGACAGCAAGCGCGGCGAGATCAACGGGTGTCGAAAATTGCTGCCATTCGATCTGCTCCTCGCTGCGCACCGTCTGGGTGGGCAGCCGGTCGAGCAGGTCGCAGGCCGCACCGACATCGGCGAGTGAGCGCAGCGGATAGGGACCGAACTGGAGGTGGTGGGCGAGCGCATGCTCCAAAATCTCGAAACTGTCGCGCTGCGTCCATAGGCCATCGGCATCGGTGCCGCCAAATCCGGCGACCATCGCGGCATTGAGATCCGCGCGGGTAATGCGATCAACGGACCGGAGCCGTTCGACAAGGAGGGTGGTCGCGCGGCGTTCAGCCGCCGTCGCGGCATCAGAAAGGTTGGTCATTTAGGGGTCTCCAGAGCGGCTACCCTTCTGGTAGCTCAGCCCTTCACACCCCCTTCCCTTTGGATCGGATGCGCGGCCGCGCGTGGTCACGCGGGAAAAATGCTGTGGCCCAGTGCCTGATCGCGCAGACTGTCGCCGAGCAGGTAGATTATCTTATGGTATTGGCGGGTGTCTCACCCAAAGCTGTCCGCGCACAATCTCTCATATGCCTTCAAGGAAAGACCATGACCGCGACTTTCGAAACGTTGTTGGCGAGCGACTTCTCCGCACGATGTGATCGGCCGCTTGACCGGGCAGTGCAGATCGCACGCGATCATGGCGGCAAACTGACGATAGCGCACGTCCTGGAGCGGCAAGGCGCACCGTCTGGGCCCGAGACGGTCGAGCGCCTGCGTGCGGAATTGCCGCTCACGGCGCAGGACGCCAATCTGATCGTGCGGTCCGGGTCTGCCCCCAAGATGCTGGCGCAAATAGCGGCGGAACGCGGCAGCGATCTGATCGTGACCGGCGTCGCGCGCTACAACAGCATCGGCGATTATTTGCTGGGCACGGCTGTCGACCATATTGTCCGCAATGCGCAAGCCCCGGTTCTGGTCGTGCGGCGCCGCGCGACGGGACCTTATGAACAGATCGTCGTCGCGACCGATTTTTCAGACTGTTCACGCGCGGCTCTTCTGTCTGCCGCGCAGCTCTTTCCCGCAGCTGACATCACCGTCGTCCATGCCTTCCATGTCCCGTACGAAGCCTGGCTGAAATCGGATGATGTAAAGGAATATGTGCGAACCGAAGCCCAGGAGGGCATGGAGGCGTTCCTTGCCCAGAAGGAACTCGCGTCATTGGCTTCCCGCATCGAAGCCATTGTCGATGAAGGGGAGACAGGCAGCGTCATCATGCGCCAGTTTGAACGCACGAAGTCGCACCTTCTGGTCCTCGGCACCCATGGCCGCAGCGGCTTTGCCCATGCGACGATCGGCAGTCAGGCCGAGGCGTTGCTGTCGGCGGTGAATACCGATGTACTGATGGTACGCGAACCCAGGCCTTGACCACACTGCTCACCCGACAATGCTAGCGAGCAGCGTTCCCAAGCCGGGCGACGGCTCGGAGCCATTTTTCCCCGGACGACGCGCGCCCTTCCACGCTCCCGATAATCGAGTAGCGCACCGGGTGAATTCCGACGAACCGCAGAAGGTTGCGATCGAGGCTCTTGAGGCTATGGGCGCGGAAGAAGAGCCGATAGATGGGCGCGGGCATTCCCATCGTCACGATGATCCGCGCGGATCGACCGGTGAGAAGCTTGGCCGCCGCTCCGACCGAACCCTCCTCGATCGCAAAACCGGGGCGCATGACCTGTTCGAGAAAACCCTTGAGGAGGGCAGGAACGTCTCCGAGCCATAGTGGGTAAAGGATGACCACATGATTCGCCCAGCGAATGTCTGTCTGGGCCTTGTGAATGGCGGCGGCGGGCGCATTGTCCCGCCACTCCCCGGCCGATCGCAAGATAGGGAAATCAAGTTCTGCAATCTCGATCCGGCGCACTTCATGGCCTGCCGCCTCGCCGCCCGCCGCATAGGCATCCGCAAGCGCATGAACGTACCGGGTCCCGTTTGGGTCGGGATGCCCATCGATAATCGTGATGCGGGTCATGACATCTCCTGAATCCGCCATCCACGCATCGTCGTGCAATTGGGATTATCCCGGAGTGTCGGTGGCGACAGGCACCGGCCAGCCGAGATGAAATCACTTGAGCTATGAGGGGGAGCGTTTCTTCCTCGCAAGAGTCGGGAAACTGGCGGAGGAACCCTGATTACAATACATGCGACTGTGCGGAACGCATGGCCAATAGCTCTGCGGCCATGTTGGGGGTGTTCTCCCATGGGGCACTACACAAACGGAGGATCGCGGTGACCCAGAGAATATCGCCGCTTTCGAGGGGGGAAGAGTTTTGAGCGATTTTCGTTTCCTGCATGCCGCCGACATTCATCTCGACAGCCCGCTCCATGGCCTGTCGAGATATGAAGGTCTGCCCGAGGACGACATAAGAGGAGCCACCCGCGCGGCTTTCGACAATCTGGTACAACGCGCCATCGACGAAGATGTCGATTTCGTCGTGATCGCTGGCGACCTCTTCGACGGTGAGTGGAAGGACATGAGCACCGGCCTCTATTTCGCCCGCGCCATGGGCCGCCTGGATCGGGCCGAAATCCCGGTCTTCCTTCTCGCCGGCAACCATGATGCCGCCTCCGTCATCACCCGCAGCATTCCCTGGCCGCCCAATGTCCGCCTGTTCAGCGCGCGGCGGCCGGAAACCCATCTGCTTGCCGAGCTTCAGGTCGCTGTCCACGGACAGAGCTTCTCGACACCGGCTGTCACCGACAATCTCGTTCCGTCCTATCCCGCCGCTGCAGAGCATCACTTCAATATCGGGATGCTGCACACCGCGCTGGCAGGCCGGAAGGGCCACGCCGATTATGCTCCCTGCAGCCTGGATGATCTCAAGGCCAAGCAATACGATTACTGGGCGCTCGGCCATGTCCATCAACACGAGATCGTGTGCGAGGCGCCCCATGTCGTCTTCCCGGGCAACATCCAGGGCCGCACGATCCGCGAGACGGGCCCCAAGGGCGCGGTGATCGTCACCGTGGAGGATGGTCAGGTTTCCTCCATCGATCGATTGAATCTGGATGTGATCCGCTGGCTCGCGGTCGATGTCGACTGTAGCGACGTGCCGGCCGACAGCATTGCGGAACGCATGCGCTCCGCGCTTCTTGAAGCGTGGCAGCGCGGCGGCGATGGATTGCCCCTCGTCACACGGCTTGTGCTGACGGGCGAGACCGACAGCGCCGGCGCGCTCATCGACAGCGCCGCGGACCTGCGCGACGTCGCGCGCGCCGTGGCCGCTTCGATCTCGCCCAATCTCTTCATCGAGAAAGTGAAGCTGCTCGTGACGAAGCCCGCCACCGCCAGTGAGGTGATTGTCGGCGACGATCTCGCTGCCTTGATCGACCGAGCCGCTACCGATCCTCAACTGCACGAGCTGCTGGCCGCGGACCTTTCGCCCTTCCTGCTCGCGGCGCAGAGCCTGCTCCCCGATGCCGATGAAGCGGACCTTCGCCGCTATGCCGGCGACGGCAAGTGGGACGCGGTCATCGGAACCGCCGCCCAGGCGCTCCGCTCGCGTTTGACGAAGGGGGACTGAGCGATGCGGTTCGCCACCCTGTCACTCGAGCGTTATGGTCGTTTCGAGGATTGCGAGCTTTCCTTTCGCCAGGGCGACCCCGATCTTCACGTGGTGTACGGCGCCAACGAAGCGGGAAAGTCCACCTCGCTTGCGGCGGTCTCCGATCTGTTGTTCGGTTTCCCGGCACGGTCTCCCTACAACTTCGTCTACGACTACGCCCTGCTGCGCGTGGGGGCCGTGCTCGAGGACGAGGGGCACAGCTTCGCTTGTCGCCGCAAGAAGGGGACGGCCGGGACACTGATCGATGCCGAGGATCGTCTCCTCGACGAAGCTATGCTGCTCGCCATGCTGCGGGGGCAGACGCGCGAGACATTCGCACTCTCCTTCAGCCTCGACCAGGATGGCCTGCGAGCGGGCGGGCGGGCCATGGTCGAGGCCCGCAACGACCTGGGCCGAGCCCTCTTTGCCGCAGGCTCCGGGCTCACGGGTGTTGCGGACGAATTGGCTCGCCTCGAGAGCGAAGCCGATGCGATCTGGGGACAACGCGCCGCGGCGAGGCGGAGCTTCACGCAGGCCCAACGCGATTTCGAAGCGCAGACCCGGGCAGTCCGAGACCAGGCCCTCAAGCCGAAGGCTTGGCTCGATGCCAAAGGCGCGGTCGCGGACGCCCAGCAGATGCTCGAAGAGGTTCAGCGGCGGCGCGACGCAGTGCTTGCCGAGGTCAGCCGCCTCGAGCGCATCCGCCGGATTGCGCCTGCCGTCCGTCTTCGCAGCGACCATCTCGCGGCGCTTGCCGCCCACATGGATACGATTGATATCGGGCCGCAGCGCGAACACGCCGCCGAAGCGGCAATGGCCGAGATGGAGGCCGCTTCGCGTGCAAGGGCCGCCGCTCAGAATCTGGTGAACGAAGCCCGGGCACAGATCGATGCGCTTTCTCCTGATCCGTCGGTCCTCGCCCACGACGCCGAAATCGACGCGCTGATCGCTTCGTCGGGCGCGGTGACAAAGGGTCAACAGGACTTAGCGCGTCTGAGCGAGGAGCGATCCGCATCGGGAGGTCTTGTCGCCCGGCTCCGCGCCGAAGCCGGCGCGCTCGCCTCCGATCCCCCCACACGGATCGTAAGTTCCAGACTGCGCGAAATCGCGCTCGGCCATGCCGAGGATCTCGCCGCGCTCCGGCAGATCGAAGAGAGTGAGCAGGACCTGGCTGAAAGGCGTGTCGCGATCGAGAGGAAGATTGCGGATCGCCCCCAAACAGGAAATCTGACCGCGATCGTAACGGCGATCGACCTTGCCAGGACCCTCGGGGCCGATGCGGACGCGCGCTGCGAACTGGCGCAACGCAAAGCCGACCGGGCCGCGGCCAGCCTGGACGTGGCGCTCGCTCGGCTCGCGCCCTGGAGCGGGGACGCATCGGCCCTGGCCGCGCTTCCCAGACTGGCACGGCACGAAATCGAAGACGTGCGATCCGTCCTTTCCGAAGCCGAGACCGATCTGCAGCGGGCAAGAGACGCCGCTTCGCGCGCCCGCGAAGAGGCCGAGGCGCTCTCCCTCGAAATGGAGCAGCTCTCGTCGGGCGCTGCGGTAGCTGACGAGGAGATCACCGCCGTTCGAAGCGAGCGCGACGCGTTCTGGCGACCGCTGCGCGCGCACATGCGGCAAGGCATGGCCCTCCCCTCCCCTGATGAAGCTGTCGATGCTTATGAGACGGCAGTCGCTCGAGCAGATGAACGCGGAGATGCCCGCTACGCCGCCGCCGACGAGTCGAGCCGTCTGACGGTCATGGGTCAACGCCGGACCAGGCTCCTTCTGGCCGCTGACCAGGCGGACACGCGCGCGCAGGCGGCAAGCGATCGTCGCGAAAGCGTGCTGACGGGCTGGGCACGAAAGTTGGCGGAGGCGGGCTATCCGGCGTTGGAGCCCAACCGGTTCCTCGGTTGGATGTCCGAGCGGGAAACGGCCGAGGCAGCACATCGGGAGGCAATCGATGCCCACGACGATGCCAGCGCGATCGTTGCGCGGCGCAATGAATTGCGGGCCGGCCTGGTCGCCGCCCTCGCAGACGAGTCCGTGCCCAAGGGAGAAGACCTCCTACCGCTGCTGGCCTTCGCCACACGGATTCGGCAAGCCGGCGAGGCGGCCGCCGAGCAGCACAGACTCGACGAGGCCGCACTCGCACAAATCGGGCAAGATGCGGAAGGCCTGCAGCGCCGCCGCAAGCGCGTCGATGAGAGTATGACAACGCGGATGGAGGCCTGGCGCGTGCTGCTGGTCGAAGCGGACATCGATCTCGACATAGCCAGCGCTCCGGCAGCGCTCGATGTCCTGGACGAGCTCAGAGCCGCGATTGCCGCGCAGCGAGACCTGCAGACACGCATCGACGGCATAGCGAGGGACGCGCATGAACATGACGAAAGCGTCGCGGCCTTAACCGCAAGTCTGGGGATAGCCGCCTCGGGCGGCGGAGTGACGCTGCTCGAAGGGATGCGGGCCCGGCTCTCGGCGGCGCGCTCGACCGCAAGCGTCCTGGAGGCACTCGAGGAAAGCATTGCCGGCCGAAGCGCCGAGATGGCGGCCGAAGACGCACGGCATGCTGCGGCCTGGGCGTCGCTGACCACGCTTCTGGAGGAGACGGGCGCTACCGACCTGCAGGGCCTGGGTGCGGCCATCGAGTGTTCGCGGGCAGCGCGCGCCCTGCGCCACGCGGTCAGCGAAGCAGAAGCCGCGATCGTCGCGGCGGGCGACGGCAAGGGACTGGATGAGCTTGTCGGGTCCCTGGAAGACGTCGATGCTGACGGTCTGGCCGTCCGAATCCAGTCGCTCTCGGGGCAACTGACCCAGCTCAACGATGAGGTTGCCACTGCGGCAAGCGCCCACGGCGATGCCAGGAGAGTCTTTGCCGGTCTGGAGGCGCAAAGCGGCTCGTCCGCCGACGCAGCCTCGGATGCCGAGCAGGCCCGGGCCGAGCTCGCTGTTCTTGCCGAAGATTTTATCCTGAAGCGAGCCGAAGCCGTCACGCTACGCTGGGCGATTGAACAATATCGCGAGCGCCATCAGGATCCCATGCTTCTGCGCGCAAGCGAGATCTTCCGCCGGCTGACGATCGGGCGATATGCGGCGCTGCGGATCGACAGCGACGGACCCAATTCACGGCTCCTGGGGTTACGCGACGACGGCAGGACCGTGGTGGACGTCGGGGCGATGAGCGAGGGAACCACGGACCAGCTCTTTCTCGCGCTTCGCCTCGCAGCTGTCGAGCAATCCATCGCGGCCGGTGTTCGCCTGCCCTTCCTCGCGGACGACTTGTTCGTCAATTTCGACGATGAGCGTTCCGAGGCAGGTTTCAGGGTGCTGGCGGAACTCGCGCGATCGACGCAGGTGCTGTTCTTCACCCATCACCCCCATCTGGCGGCGATCGCCCGATCTGTCGTCGGCGAGGACCTTCACTCGGAATGCTCCCTGGCCTGAGACAGCCGAGCGACCTTCAGATCAAGCCGCCCTGGACTGGCTGTTCGAGCGCGGAACGCGCGGCTCCGACACTCTTTCGGCGCTTTGTGTACGCAACCTGCAGCGGCACCTGTCCTCGTCCCATTCGATGCGCGCCAGCGAATATCGCCGCGGCTAGCAATTGCCCGACGGCTTCGATCTAAGGCCGCATGACGTGGCGGAGGCTGCGGAAATGCGGCAGCGGGTCAAGGACGCCTTGAAGGACGGCAAATAGCGGAGCGCGGCCTCCAGCGCCTTTGCCCGGTTCTCGACTCCGCGGCTCCCCAACTTGCGTTTTCTCGTCAGTATGATTATATTTTAATCGGACTGATAACAGGTGATAAACATGGCGACCGAGACGAAGGTATTGACCGCGCATGTCCCCCTGGGGCTCGCGGAAAAGGTTGAAGCAATGGCCTCGCGACTCGAACGCTCGCGCGGCTGGGTGGTGAAGCAAGCGCTCGCCGCCTGGGTCGATCAGGAGGAGGAGCGTCACCGGATGACGCTCGAAGCCCTGGAGGATGTCGATGCCGGACGGGTGATCGACCACCAGGCGATCACGGCATGGGCCGACAGCCTTGGGACGGACAAGCCGCTACCCTCGCCGGTCAAATGAAGATCCAGTGGACCAGCAAGGCGTCGTCGGACCTTGTGCGTCTGCACGAGCATCTGGGCCCTGTCGCACCCGAAGCGGCGGCGCGCGTGGTCCAGCAACTCGCCCACGCACCGGATCGGCTGCTCGATTATCCAAGGATCGGCGAGAAGCTGGAAGCCTATGAACCGCGCGAGATCCGCCGGATCATCGTCGGCAATTACGAGATGCGCTACGAGATCGCGGCCGGAACGATCTTCATGCTGCGCCTCTGGCATTGCCGCGAAAACCGCAACTTCGAATCGGAGCAGTAGCGAGGATGCGATCGACCACCGCCGCAGTCGCTTCTATCCTCAGACCAGACCGAAATCCTGAAATTCAACCTGCCGCAGTCGGCCGGACAGCCCGTTCCGAATAGCTCTCACGGGTTCCGCCAGTCCCGGTTGACCGACGATGGCACCATGAATGTGGTCGGCTTCGATCGGCTGAAGGACTTGCACTTCGGCTTCAGGGTCGGTGGAAAAATGAGGTGCGAGATCTCGCCTCTCCTCTTCGCCGCCAGCGAACATCTGCGCAAATGCCCACGGGCCTCCGCAATAGCCCCTATGGTTCTTGACCTCGTTCCTTGCCGCGTTGCGCCAGCAGAATCGGTAATCATGCGTCCACAAGATGGTTGCGGAAAGGACAAGCACGATCCAGTCGACATGACCACTTTTGCGTCGCTTTGCCGCGAACATCGGCCCGTTCACACGCGAAATCGAAACAGAGACGGCGTCTTCGTTTCCATCCAATCGGCCGTAATCGCTGGCATATGCCAAATGATCGGCTGCTGCCAGATCGCGGCGCGGCCATAAGCCATGCTTCACGATCCCAGTGAGATTCGCAGCTTGGGTGAAATGCAGCAGGAACCGCACGTCGCGGTCCACGGCGATGGAGCGGATAGGCGTCCTGCGGGCCTCCTTCATCGCAATGATCCCATAGACGCCTCCAATACCTCCGCCCAGTCTTTGACGCCGCGCGGCGCCATCCGCGTTATCTCAAGACCGGGCCGAGCATATCGCAACGCCGCGCGTGCCGCCGCCAGTTCACCTTCAGCGTCATTGTCGACGGCGAGGATCAAGGATGTCAGACCTTGCGGCAGCAGGATCTGATCGAGACGCCGTGCACCCAAGCTCGCCCAGCAGGGAGCTCCTTGAATGAGGGTGAAGGCCCGCGCGGTTTCGAAGCCCTCGGCGAGCGCCAGGCAAGAAGCCCCCCGCCCTCCCCCTTGC
>NZ_FXUI01000026.1:0-16582 GCF_900182875.1 Novosphingobium panipatense | reverse complement strand
GCCGTCGCCATGCCGGCTTCCATGCGCCGGAAGGCATTGGCGATGGCGCCCTGGGAGATGCTCAGGCCGAACAGTTCCGATGCAATGCGCGACAGGCGCTCGAAACTGACATGATGGCTGTGGTGCAGATAGGCGAGCAAAGCGCGGATGCCCGGTCCAAACGGAGTTCCCGGCTCCATTCCGGCCGGGGCTGGCGCGCGATAACGGTGTCCACATCCCCGGCAGCGCCTACCCAGCAGTTCCACCCGGGTCACGACCGGACGGATCGGTGGCAGGTCGATATGATCGTAACGATGCCGGCACCGCTGGGTCTGGCCGGAAACGTCGCTTCCGCAATGGCCGCAGGCAGCAGCGATGACCCGCTCGATCTTGTCCGGCGTTTCCGCAAGTGGGCGATGCTTGCCTTCACGCGAGGGACGCTTGCCCGGCTTCGCCTTGCGGCCCTTGCCTCCACCTTTGCCGAAATCATCCTTCGAAGGCGGCACATGCGAGTTCTTCGACGTCTTACGCGGCTTGCCGACCAGCGCCTCCAGTTCGGAAATCCGCGCTGCCATACGCTCGATCATATCGTGCTGCGCGAGCAGAAGGTCGTTCTTCTCGGCTTCGCTCAGGACATGAAGCGGGGGCGGCGGCATGCACAGGGTGAATCAGGCATTCACATGCCGCGCAACCTCTTTCTGCCAACCCCGTGAGCAATTACGCATTGGCGGCTCTTGTCTGGGTGTAGACATGTCGTGCTATCGACACCGCAACGTCGCTGATAGCATACCTGGTGTTCGCGCTTGCAGGACAACACCGACTGTCTGGCCTTCAACTCACGCGTGAAGCCGGTCTCGTGTCACTCCCTGGCGGATAGCGCTTCTGCCTCACCAACCCCTGCAGTGCTCAGAAGTGGATGTCGATGTAGTCCGTCAGGTCATCGCACCATTCAAACTCGCGCAGGCGGTAGTAGCGGCGCTTCTGCGTGATCGCGAAGTGCCAGGTCTTGGTCCTGTCACACGTTCGGCCCCGGTCGGGTGTATCGGTGATCGCGATACGGCCTTTAAACGTGAAGTAGTCCGCGCCGATCTCGGTGATCGTGCCATCGAGGAACAGCCGACCCGGTCCGCCAGCCTCTGCCTGTGCGCCCCGCAGTGTCCATACATCTCCCTCGTGCTGTACGACGGCGGTACCGCGTGTGTTCCAGTCGATCCACTGAAGCGTCAGGCCCTTGTTGGTCATCAGCCGCTGCGCCGCCTTTGGGCTCAGGACGCGGGTGGGTTCGGCCGCGTCCTGGGCTGAACCGGGAACCGTGAGAGAGGCGAGCAGAGCTGTCAAAAGGAGAGGCCGAATACGCATCAGGCCACGGTATGACAGCGGGCTGCCGGATGGAAGGCGGATCCCGGGTTCCAGATGCCTTTACATATACATGTAGACACAACGACATGTCTTAACGCACACATTCCGACATGTCTCTGCCCCCATCCGCCAAAAGCGCACCATTCACCGGCTCCGCTCCAACGAAA
The DNA here is from genome assembly GCF_900182875.1 of Novosphingobium panipatense. Lineage (NCBI taxonomy): Bacteria > Pseudomonadati > Pseudomonadota > Alphaproteobacteria > Sphingomonadales > Sphingomonadaceae > Novosphingobium > Novosphingobium panipatense. Next base: position 15,077 of record NZ_FXUI01000026.1, on the reverse strand, counting down.
GCTCCGGTAGATCGAGGGCAGGGGAGGGCGCTGCATCGCGGGCAATGGCGATTGCGCTGGTCTTGTCTCCGGCGTTGCGGGACACGGCGCGTTCGACCGCCTGCGCGTTGTCGACGATCAGCGTGAGGTTGTCCGTCACGCGCGTGGTCGCCACAAGGAAAGAGCGGGTGGAATTCAGCCGTCGGTCTTCCTCGCGCATCACGAGAATCCCGCTCGTCGCTGTCATGCCCTGCGCGGCATGGACGGTGAGGGCATAGGCAAGGTCGAGCCGCTCCAGCATCCGGTCATCGGTTTTCAGATCGTGAAGTGTTCCGTCCATCGCCCGGAAGGTGACGGCATCATCCTTGATGGCCGCCACTTCAGCCTGCTGGTTGTTGAGGAGGCCGCGGGCCCTATCGTTGGTTGTCCAGCGGATGCGATCGCCCTCGTGTAGAGCTATCGTCTTTTCCCGGAAGACCGAGACGGCATCGTGGCAGAGGTTCTTCGGGATCCTGCCGGGCACGATGTCCTTCAGGACGCCGTCGCCCATATGGAGCGTGGCCCTGTCACCCGCGCTTTCCACCACCACGCCGCGCTCGCCCCGCGCAAAACCCTGAGAGGGCAGGGCGGTCTCGAATGCAACGACGTTGCCCTCCTGCCAGGCGCGCATCTGGCGCGTGCCTTCGCGGGTGACGGAGACCCGCTCGAGCACGGTGAGCTCCAAGGCCCGCTCGCCGATCTCGTCCTTAGCCCTCAGTTCGTCTTGTACCGCGGCATTGATGGCGGAGCGCATGGCCCGGCTTGGCGACAGCAGGACCGTAGCATCACGCCGATCGATCGGCAGCGCAGTCCATCGGTTTGCTGCGATCCCTGCCGCCTCCTGCCGGCCGACTTCCAGCGTATGTCCCTCCAGAGCCTTTAAGGCTCCAGCCACGTCATCCGCCGCCAACGCCGCATTCACCGCCTTCATCTGCGGCGAGGCGGCCCTGAGGTTCTCAGCGATGTGCGAGGTCGGTGCGCCATGGGCCTGCGTCAGCTCGAAGGGCTTGCCCGCCTCGACGGCCAGCAGCTGGCGGGTATCGCCAGCCATCACCACGCGCTCCGCGCCCAGAATTGCGGCGATGCGAAGGATCTGCTCAAACTGGTGGTTGGGCACCATGGAGGCTTCGTCGACCATGATGAAGGAGCCTGCAATCTCGGCCTTTGCCGCAGCCAGTTTCTCAGTACCGGCGCTGCCATCGAGCACGCCACGATGCCGCGCAATGAAGGACGAAACAGACTTACCGGGCGCCCCGACCTTTTCGCCGAACTCGCGCGCAGTGCGTGTCGCCACCGCCAGGGCATGAACCGTGCGTCCTTCCGCCTGCGCGATCGCCGCGACCGGCCCCAGCGCCGCCGACTTCCCGACGCCGGCTCCACCTTGGACGTAATGGACCCGATCGGCGGTGGAGAGGATGGCCACGGCGGCCGCCTGCTGTCCGGGGTTGAGGCGGCGCAGGCCTAGGTCACGCGCAGCCTCCTGCACGCGCACAGCCGCCTCTGGCCGGTCCATCATTGGCGTGACCACACCGCGCGCGCTGTTCAGGTGATCGAGGATCCGCTCCTCAAGGCGCAGCGTTGCCGTAGGCGTCAACATCCGTTCCCCGCCGACCAGCAGCCCCTTGCTGATCAACAGGTCGATCCTCTTCTCGACATCTGCCACGGTCATCGGCCCGATGCCGCCCAGCGCTCCTTCGATCAGATCGAGCCGGTCGAAACCTGCCTCCCGTTCGGAAAGATCTCGAGACGCGGAAGCCACAGCCTGTGCCGTGGCATAGGCCCTCGGCTCCAGTCGCCCTTTGCGCTCGGGCACCAGCGCATCGTCATCCCGAGGCGTCAGCCCCATGGTGGCAACGAGCGCAGCCCCTCTGGCTCCGACGCCTTTGATCCCGGCGACCACTTGTCCCCACATCGACTGCCCGCGTTCAAGGCGCTCCCTGGCTGCATCGACCAGCCTTTCCGCGTTGAACCCGAGCTTGCCCGCAAGCTCGGCCCATCCCTGGGCACGCGCTTCCGGATCGGGCACGACCTCCTTTTGCTGGCGCGTGGTCAATGCTGCAATCTCTCGCTCGCGTGGCGAGGACCGTCCTTGCGCCGCGAGCGCCTCACGGATCTCGGTGGAACGGGTGGAGAAGGCCTCCACGACCTGACGACTGACGCCAGCGATCTCGAAGGCCCCGTCGATCGGGTTCCTGGCAGGTTCAGTCTGATAACCGAGCGCTTCCAAGCGGTGCCGCAGTTCGGCATTGAAGACCGCGCTGATGGCATGCTGCCGCGTGTAGAGCGCATCGTTCCTGAGCGCGTGCCACTTGCCGTCCGAAGCATGCGTGGCGTTGGCAATCACAGCATGGATGTGAAGCTGTGGTTCCTGGTTACGGTTGACGTCATGAAGGAACGTGGCGGCCAGCATGTTTCCGGTCCGTTCCGCCATCTGCTGCGATCCGGACGATACCCGCGCTTCGATCAGGGTTTTCTCGATCCACTCCAGCGTCGCCCCGACAGCCTCCCTCAACTCGGTGACGATGCGCTTGTCTCCGCCTACGAGCGCCAGCAGCGACACCGACTTCGAGGCGGAGAAGGTGAGGTCAAGGCCGGGCCGGTGTTCACCGCGCCGGGCATCCAACTGGGTTCCGTCGGGCAGCGTGCCTGCGAGCACCTGCTCGAATGTGGTCGGATCGACCTTACCTGAAAGCTGCAGAGCCTCGGCCGCCTTGCCCGCCCAGGCGCTCTGCTCGGTGCCCTCGTTGGCGGTATAGTAGTTATCGGCGGCATAGTAGCTTGCGCCATCGCCGCTTACGGCGCCAAGCGAAATCATCGCCTTCCTCCCGTCCTTGGGGGGGCAAGCGAGGGACAATCTCCCAGCCTGCGCGACGTCTTGTAGAGTTCGCAGATGCCGACATCGCTGGAGCCGTAGAGCGCCGTCGATACAGGTGTCGCCACCCAGCCATAGGGAAGCACCTTGGCGAGACTCACTTGCAGGGCAGACAACAAGGCTAGCCCAACAAGTCCTGCCAGGAGCAGGCCCCAACCGTTCAACTGCACATCCTTACCAAGGTGGTAATGCAGGGAAGGCCGGGTCTCGCTCTTGGCGGCTCGGAGCTCCTTCCGCAGCTTCTCCAGATCCGCTCGGATAAGGGCCTGGTCCTCGCGCTGCTGGAGGGCCACCACTGTCTCGTCGAGCTTGCCGGCGACATGGTCCCGCAACTCTTCCAGCATGGCGAGATAAGGCGTGGCGCCATCGCGGAAGCGTTCGGCCAGTTCCTCTCCGTGGCGCTCCCGCGCCGTGCGGTTCGCCTCCTCGGTGGCATTGCAGGCGGCCATGAGCTGCTTCTCGCGCTTTTCGGCAGAGCGCAGCAGGCGATCAAGGCTCATGCTCAGTTCCCTGAGTTCATGAACAAGGTGCGCCGTCTGATCGGGGCTGGCGGGATGCTGTGGGGGAGGGGGCGGATCAAACATGGCCCGACCCTGCTCGTCGGCCCTGACCGCCTCTTCCGCCACTGCGCGGAACAGGTCAGGCCGGGACAGCCCTCGCTTCGCCGCCATGGCATCGAGGTGGCGTAGCAGGCCATCGTCGTAGGCGACATTCACCTGTGCCATCACCGCGCCTCCGCGGTCGCGAGGAAGCTGGGATAATGGCGGATTTCGGCGCTTCTACGTGCCCCGTAGAGCAGGGCCCTACGATCCAGACGCCACAGACCCAGCTCTGGCGCCAATCGTAGACCTCTATCTACGACGTAGAAACGCAGTCTTCTGCGGGTTTTCGCGCCCTGCCACTCCGCTACGTCGTAGCGTGGAGTGTGATCATCAACTTCCCCTGACCACAGCCGATGCTGGGCGAGAAAGCCTCGATACCAGGGGAAACGGCGCGGGATGCCAGTGGGCTGACCACGGCCGACAGGCCGCAGAAGTGCAATACAGCCCACATAGGCAGGCCGGAAACGGACGCGGCAGATGCATCCGCGGAGGGTAATTCTTCTCATATTCCATACCCCGAAAGGAAACGGTGAGGGCATGGTTCGGCTATCGCAGGAAGCAAGCTATCCGACAGCGTGGGAAGTGTCCACTCTCCTGTTGTTGCCGATGAACGCCCTTGTTCTCAAAGAAGGCTGGCGAGCATGGAGCACGCCCATGCCTTAATGCCACACATAGTCTTTGTGCCAGCGCAGATCCGCGACATGCAACGTCTGCAGGACCTCCTGCAATGCAGGAATGCCGACACAGCGCGTAAGGGCAGATGGAACGATAGACAGAAGCTGACGAGGCCCCAGCCCCACTGCCCCGCATTGTGGGCGAGCGAGGACGCCGTGACGATCCTCGATATCGCTAATACCCTCTTCTGGCTGTTGCTGAACCCGTTGGACGAGCTGCGACTGGCGTAAAAGCGGAATAGGCGGTGAAACGCATAACTTGCTTTAATTTGCCTGGTATGCGTAAGACCCGCCCGAAATCTCTGGGGGCTGAATTTCCATGCGCGGGATAGTGAGCATTATCGGCCATGAAAATGTTGCTGCGCGACTTCTGGATGGTTCAGGAGCCTCAAATATGGATGATCCATCGCGTTCATCGATGAGGATGTGTCCGTCATCGGCATCCCCGCCTTTCGGTCTACTCTCTGAAAAACTCAACCGGCACATGCGGAAAGTGCAGGCGCGCGGTAAGGTGGTGTTGGCTAGCGACTATGGCGGCATCCAGGCAGCGGGCGTCAGTTGTCTCGCGACCATCACCATGCCAAAGGCCTTCCGAAATTCTCGCGCTAATTTCTAGCAAATCCTAGGCTCATCGGCTTATCAAGGACGCCAAGGCAAATGATGAGGGAAACCCGAAGCGCCCTTCTTAACGCGCTGGAGTCACTGACCAGCCTCCCACGCTCATTACGTAGATGGCTCGCGTTTGGTTTCGACGGGCTGCTCTGCCTTATTTCTGCCTGGATCGCTCTAGCTCTGCGCCTGGGCGAATGGCCGGACAATCCGCGCACAGTATTGATTCTGACGACCGTTACGCTCCTTTCCTGGACGGTGATCGCCTGGCCGGCCGGCGTCTATCGCAACCTCATTCGTTTTTCCGGTGCCCGCGCATCGGGACGGCTATTTTATGCCTGCGCACTGCTGATAGTTCCGCTGACGATCATCTTCGGCTTCATCCAGATAGATGGCGTACCTCGCACGATCGCCATCCTGCATCCGATCATCTTCTTTCTGACGATGCTGTTCCTGCGCCTTGCGATGCGCTTCGTCGTCAGCGATTTTATGCATCTGGCGCGCGGCAAGGCCGAAGAACGGCGGCGACTGCTCATCTATGGCGCGGGACGCGGCGGCCAGCAACTGGCGAACTCGCTGCGGCAGGAGCCGCATCTGGTGCTCGTCGGCTATATTGACGATGACGAACGCCTCAGCAACCAACAGCTCGATGGCGTGACCGTCTGGCATTCCTCCATTCTCGATCGCGTCCTGGAAGAACGGCGGGTGGACGAAGTCATCCTGGCGATCCCAAGCGCGCTGCGCGTGCGCCGGCGCGAGATCGTGACGGCGCTACAGGCCCGCAAGATCCATGTGCGCATGCTGCCGGGCATCGGCCAGCTGATTGATGGGCATTTTGCGGTCAGCGACATTCGCGATGTGCAGGTCGAGGATCTGCTCGGTCGCGATGCGGTCGCTCCCAACGAACTGCTGATGGGCCGTTCGCTCCTGAGCAAGAATGTGCTTGTAACAGGGGCAGGCGGCTCTATCGGCAGCGAGCTTTGCCGCCAGATCATCCGCTCCCGCCCCAAGCGGCTGATCCTCGTCGAGCAGTCGGAATATTCCCTCTATGCAATCGAAAACGAGTTGCGCCGGATGGCGCTGGCTGAAGGCTGCGAGGTTGATCTCATCCCCGAACTGGCGGATGTCGCCGACCGCGATTCCGTATCCCGCATTTTCCGCCGCTGGCAGCCGGAAACTGTCTACCACGCCGCTGCCTACAAGCATGTGCCGCTAGTCGAGAGCAATCCGATCGCGGGTATGCGCAACAATATCTTCAGCACGCTCCATTGCGCGCTCGCCGCCGAGGCGGTGGGTGTCAGGCGCTTCATTCTGGTGAGCACTGACAAGGCGGTGCGCCCGACCAACGTCATGGGCGCGTCCAAGCGAGTGTGCGAACTCATCCTGCAGGCGCGCGCGCAAGAGCAGGACAAGACGCTCTTTACCATGGTTCGTTTCGGCAATGTGCTGGGATCGAGCGGCTCGGTAGTGCCCCTGTTCAAGCAGCAGATCGCCGCGGGGGGCCCAGTGACGATCACGCACAGGGACGTCACCCGCTATTTCATGACCATTCCGGAAGCCTCACAGCTCGTGATCCAAGCCGGCGGCATGGCCGAGGGCGGCGAAGTCTTCGTCCTCGACATGGGCCAGCCGGTGCTGATCCGCGATCTGGCGGAGACGATGGTCCGATTGTCGGGCCTCTCGGTACGCGATGCGGCGACACCGGAGGGCGACATCGAGATCGTCGAGGTAGGATTGCGCCCTGGCGAAAAGCTGTATGAGGAGCTTCTGATCGGCGACAATCCGGCACCCACCATGCATTCTCGGATCATGCAGGCGCGGGAAGCAGTGCATCCCTGGAATTCGTTGTCGGATATCCTGGATGACCTCAAAGATTATCTAAGACAGGGTGATGTAGCAGAGGCGTTGTCCACCCTTTACAAGCTGGTTCCTGAATATTGCCGGCCGACTTATCAAGATATTTCTTCGACTGCTCAATAACCTATCTATCTAAACGTAGAGAACGGATTTATTCTCAATGCCAGATAGCACGGCTAACCTAAAGCGCATTTTCGTCACCGGTACAGCCGGGTTTATCGGCTTTCATCTTTCCAAGCTTCTGCTTGCGGAAGGGTTCATCATTGCTGGCTATGACGGGATGACCGACTATTATGACGTCAGCCTCAAGCGCTCCCGGCATGCGCATCTCAGCGAAAATCCCAATTTCACCGCGACCGAAGGGATGCTCGAAGACCAGAAGCTGCTCGATGCAACCATCGACGCCTTCAAGCCCGACGTCATCGTTCATCTCGCCGCGCAGGCCGGCGTACGTTACAGTCTGGAAAATCCGCGCGCCTACCTCGACAGCAATGTCATCGGTACATTCAATGTCATGGAGGCGGCACGACGCAATGCGGTGCAGCATCTTCTGATGGCCTCGACCTCCTCGGTCTATGGTGCAAATGAGGACATGCCCTTCATCGAGACCGAAAAGGCCGATACTCAGCTGACAATCTATGCGGCGACGAAGAAGGCCAATGAATCGATGGCGCATTCCTATGCGCATCTTTACGATCTTCCTACGACCATGTTCCGTTTCTTCACGGTCTATGGCCCCTGGGGTCGGCCTGATCTTGCGCTGTACAAGTTCGTCGATGCGATGCTCGATGGACGCCCGATCGACATCTACAATAACGGCGACATGTACCGCGATTTTACCTATGTCGATGATCTTGTCCGTGCGATCCGCCTGCTGATCGATGCGGCGCCCGAGCGTCCGGCGTCGCGTGCCGATATAGTTGCCGGGGACTCTCTCAGCCCTGTCGCGCCGTTCCGGATCGTCAATATCGGCAATAACGACAAGGTGCGCCTGCTCGACTTCATCGACGCGATTGAGGCGAGCCTGGGGACCAAGGCGATCCGCAATTATATGCCGATGCAAACGGGCGACGTTCCCGCCACCTGGGCCGACGCCTCGCTGCTCGAACGATTGACTGGCTACCGTCCGGCGACCGATTTCCGAGACGGAATCGCCAACTTCGTCGCCTGGTTTCGCGAATATTCGAGGAAGTGAACATGAACAGCACAGATATTGCGACGGCGCCGTCGCTTGAGGACCTCAAGATCGCCGTCGTTGGCCTCGGCTATGTTGGGCTGCCGCTCGCCGTCGAATTCGGCCGCATTCGCGATGTGACAGGGTTCGATATCAACCAGTCGCGGATCGACGCACTGCGCCGCGGCGAGGATACGACGCTCGAGACCGATGCAGACGAACTGGCCGCTGCGAAGCAGCTCCGCTTTACGACCGATCCTACTGATCTCGCCCAATGCAACCTCTATATCGTTACGGTACCGACACCGATCGACGCGCATCGACGGCCTGACCTTACCCCGCTGATTAAGGCCTCGGAAACGGTTGGCAAGGTTCTCAAGCGTGGCGATATCGTCGTCTATGAATCGACTGTCTATCCCGGCGCAACCGAGGAAGACTGCGTTCCAGTGCTCGAACGCCTGTCGGGCCTGACCTATAATCACGACTTCTTCTGTGGCTATAGCCCCGAGCGCATCAACCCGGGTGACAAGGCACATCGTTTGCCGACGATCCGCAAGGTCACATCGGGATCGACCCCCGAAATCGCAACGCTGGTCGATAAGCTTTATGCCTCAATCATCACCGCGGGCACATACAAGGCGGAGACGATCCGTGTCGCCGAAGCGGCCAAGGTCATCGAAAACACCCAGCGCGACCTCAACATCGCGCTGATCAACGAACTCGCGATCATCTTCAACCGCATGGATATCGATACCGAGGCTGTCCTGAAAGCTGCTGGAACAAAATGGAATTTCCTGCCCTTCCGGCCTGGCTTGGTTGGCGGCCACTGTATCGGCGTCGACCCTTACTATTTAACCCACAAGGCCGAAACACTCGGCTATCATCCTCAGGTAATCCTCGCCGGTCGGCGGATCAATGATGGTATGGGTGCCTATGTGGTTGGGCAGGTCGTAAAGGGAATGTTGAAGGGCCGCATACAAGTGGACGGAGCTCGGGCGCTGGTATTAGGATTTACCTTCAAAGAGGACTGTCCTGACATTCGCAACACGAAAGTAATCGACATAGTATCTGAGCTACAGGATTACGGGATAGTCGTTGACATTCATGATCCATGGGCAAACAGCCAAGAGGCACAACGAGAGTACGGAGTAGACCTCATCCCTTCTCCAACTCAATCTGCGTATGATTGTATAATACTTGCGGTGGCTCATCATCAATTCATGGAAATGGGTGGAGAAGGTATACGGTCGTGGGGCACTCCATCTGCTATGCTTTTCGATATAAAAAGTATTCTTCCCAAAGATCAGAGCGACTGGCGCCTATAAGGCTTTACATGCTCAGATACCTGCCTGAAAAGCCAAATAGTTGGCAGTAATATTTCGGGGGTTGTGGGAATGTCGTTCTAAGTTGGATCACTCTTACCATGTCCTACAACCTCTTCACCCGATTACGTGGCATGTTATTTCATTTCGCCAGGAATAAGTTCTTCAAAAATGTGGCTATAGTAGGGGGCGGAATAGCTGTAGGTCAATCGATCTCACTGGCATTCACCCCCTTCTTAACCAGGCTCTACGGCCCTCAATCGTTTGGTGTAGCAGCGGCGTTCGCGGCTGTGGTGAATATCATTATTCCGATCGCTACGTTGGGTTATGCAAACGCCATTGTTTTGCCGGATGAGGAAGAGGGGGCTGCGGCTGTAGCGCGGCTATCTATCTTCTCAGGAATCATTGTGGCTCCACTCGCGCTCGTCATGGTTCATTTAGGAAAGCCTTGGCTTGCAGATTGGGTAGGCCTTTCACATGCCTCTTGGGTTCTCTACTTCGTCCCGGTGGCCATTCTGGTCCAGGCCTTCCTATCGGTGGCAAACATAGCAGCAATACGTCAAGAGTTGTACGTTGCAAAGGCCGAAGCGTACGTCGGCAGTACGCTGTTAACAAACTTGGGTAAGTTGACGGGCGGGCTGCTTGCCCCCTCAAGCTTATTACTTATCATTATTACGCTAGCTGGCGCTGTTGCGAATGTCATCATCCAGCTTTTTCGGGTTCGCAGGCGAGGCGCATTAATGGTCCAGAATTGGTTCGGATTGCGCGGTATCACAATGGCCGCCCGATCGTACAAGGACTTCTGCATCTATAAGATGCCGCAAGGCGTGCTTCGAGCATCAATCCTTGGCCTTCCGACAATCCTCCTATCCGTGTTGTTCGGATCCGCAGCGGCCGGGCAATACTCACTAGCCATTACAATTCTAGGAGCGCCGGTGGGATTGATCGGCCAAGCGGTAGGAGACGTGTTCCTTCCGACGATAACCCGGGCAATCAACCGTGGCTCTCGGGACGCGCATATTCTATTGATGAGAGCGACGTTGGGAATGGCTATCGCGTCGCTACCGTTCTGCGTGCTTATCTTCTGGGGGGACTTGATATTGCCACTAGTGTTTGGAACCGAGTGGGCACTTGCCGGCGATTACATCCAGTGGCTAACAGTTTGGCTGTCATGCACTTTGATTAGCTATCCGGCAATATCAGCATTCCCGGCTCTTCGATTACAAAGCTTCCAACTCAAAATCGAAGTTCTGTATATCGGGTTGAGCTTCGCAGCTATGTACATTGGTTTCTCTTGGTACGGCTCTGATATAGCAGCGATAGCCCTATTCTCTCTTGTTGGCTCTCTGACGAACATGGCGTTGATCTGCATGGCTCATAAAGCAGTTTATGCCAATGTGCGGAAGCTTTCCAGTTCAAGCAACAACCATGCTTAATAGATGCAAATTAGTTATGAATACTCACACCCTGCAGCGTCAGAATCTCTATAGTTATCAGGCTATATTCCCGTGAAATATTATAATATATTCGCGCATCGAGCACCTTTAAGTTCCCCTGAGAGGTAATTCCAAGATAGAATATGGAATTATCCATAGTGCGAATGATGAAAAATGGCCCCTTACATAATAATACTTATCTTTGTGACCTTCCTCTCTATGTTGGGGAAGATCTTCGGTAAAGATAAGGACTCCATCTCCGTCATCCCCATCATCGCCACTTTGGCGCTGTTCGCAGGCCTACGTGATGCCAGCGTCGGAACCGACACCGAAACATATATAAGAAGATTTCTGCAATATGACCGTGTAGAAGATGTGTGGAGAACGACCGAAGTAGGGTACAACGCCCTATCTATAATTTGCGCTAACATTTCTCAAAACTACGCCGTTCTTCTAACAGCAATTGCCATAGTGGCCGTGTCATTTTACATTACTGGCATATACACGACGCTAGGGGTAAATGTAACTTCTATATTCATATTCATAACACTGGGATCATATACGTTTTTCTTTAATGGGGCGCGGCAGGGCCTAGCCGCTTCTATTTGCTTTTTTTCGCTCAGATGGTTGCTATCTCGGCAGCCAATCCCCTATTTCGCGCTCGTGGGCCTTGCAGCAACATTCCACCATACTGCCCTCGTAGCCGCCCCCTTATATTTTTTGGGGCATTCGCGATTCGGTTGGAAACAACTTACTTTTACGGCCATCGGCGCGCTGATGATGGTAACTTTTCTTACTTCGTTTGTGAGCCTCGCCGCTGACCTGTTCTCCGACAAGTATGCAGCCTATGCATATGAAACCGACGGCGGTGGCATAGTCACTATGGTCTTCCTGGGTATCCAAGGATTACTTATGGCAGCTCTCTACAAACTATCTCCAGTTTCGGACGAGCGCTTAGACCGGATGCTAAATATTTACTTCATTGGACTTATTCCCGTCATTGCCGCAGGGTTATCAAACATCAATCCTTCCGGATTGATGAGGCTAAGCTACTATTTTACTCACGCTGGAATAATCTTTTGGCCTATTCTTCTGCTAGGTATCAAAAGTAGTAGGCTACATTTTATAGCTTCTGCGGGACTATATACCATATCTATCTTCGCATTTATTCTTTCATTAAGTTCTTTTAGCAATCTGGTTCCTTACGCATTTAACTCTGATGCAGGCCTATAAACTACTGTATTACCTTATAGCCAAAATAAATATCGATCCATCAGCGCGGAGATCCCATCATGCACGGTTCTAATCAGCCATTCCTCACCATCATGACTCCGACTTGGAACCGCGCCCATCTTCTCCCTCGCCTCTATGCGTCTCTGGTGAGACAGGGCGTGACAAGCAGTTGTTTTGAGTGGCTAATCATTGACGATGGCTCAACTGATCGCACTGCAGAGTATCTAGCATCATTGGCACCCGATGCGCCATTTCCGCTCCGAGTCATTCGGCTCGAGAACGGAGGAAAGCATAGAGCGATAAATGCGGGAGCTCAGCACATACAGGGCAGATGGGCCATGATAGTAGATAGTGATGATTACCTTGTGGAAGGTAGCCTTGATCATTTCATAGAGTTTCTAATGATCTGGGACAGCGATCAATCCGTAGGAATGATTATGTCAAAGATGAGGTTCTTGAACGGGAACCACGCTCAGACTGTTTTCCCAAGAAACGTTGGTAAGATACGATACTATAAAAGAGCCGCTCTTACGGAAGTTATCGACTGCACGTTTTCATTTCGTAAGGAGGCTATCTTGCTCTTCCCTTACCCGGAAGTGATTGGCGAAAAGTTTATGGCGCATGGCTGGCTACCTAATGCAATGAGCGAGCGTTTCTTCTCCGTCTTTTACGATGATGTCGTTGTTTGCGCTGAGTACCAAAAAGATGGTGTGAGCAGCAACCCTGTCACCATCAGATCTAAAAACCCTGTATCAGCCATGCATGTTTATAGGATAATGAGCCTTTACCCGCAGACATTCAAAAGAAGACTGAAGAACAATTTAAGCTTCTGGCGATACTTCTTTCACGCTAAGTGGAAAGGGAAGGTTGTTTCAGACGAGGATATACCGAAGCCTTGGCCAAGCATTTATGTCGCCCCGTTGTCCTGGATGTTAGCATCCTTCGACAAGTTCCGAAGGCGTCCTAGAGCGGTTTTCGATCAGTCTAGATCATATCCGCATGAGCTGAAGTAGTTGGCGCATTCGCGGGGCTGAAGATATTGATGAGAGTGCCGATGAGGTCCCAGAGACCATTCACCGTGCGCTCGCCGATCTTCCTGAGCATGGGTTTGGGCTGGAGACCCGCAAAAACCGGGTGTTTGGTGAGGGCGAGGCGCTGATCCCACGCTAGACAACGGCAAACTTATTCCCGAGGTTAGCGGATGAAGTATACGCTGACACACCAGGTTCCTGTCTCGCAAGCGTGCTGGAATACTCAACAGCAGGACTCTCGTTATGATCGAGGGAGTCCCCCCGGGGGGGGGCAGGTGAAAAGCTTCAATGGCTGGCTGCGCGATGAATGCCTCAACACGCACTGGTTCTTGTCTTTGAACGACGCCAGGAGCAAGATCGAGGCGTGGCGGAAGGATTTTAACTAGACCCGACCTCACACATCTTTGGGGTTAACCCCAAAGATGAAGCGCCGGATCTCTCATTCTGGCCGGTGCAGAACTGGTATAGGGCCAATACCCATGTCACAAGGCGCTATTTTTGTTGATGAAACAAGAAAGGCATTATAAAATTATATTTTATTGGTTTAGTTGCCTCCAGATGATTTCTGTCGGCGCTCCACCATTCTAATATCAAATCCTTATTTATTATTACGGGAGATATATTGTGAAAAACTTTGTGCTGCGCCACGCTCCAATTTGGATGCAAAACGCAGCAATATCATTTTATAATTGGAGGCAATGGAGGCTACGCCGCGCGGGAGTCTACAAAGAACGTGTCCGTTTCTTTTCTGAAAGCGCAAATTGGGATCGTCAACGTTGGGGCAGTGTACAAGAAAGTATGTTGCACACGTTCCTCCGGCATGCAAAGAATTCATCGCCATGGTATAGTACCCATGGCAGTTCATCTTTCTTAGAAGATTTTCCTTTCCTCACAAAATCTGATATTATAAAAAATCTTAAAACCATAAAGACTATACCATATAAATCAGGAATCGCTAGTTATACGGGCGGCACGACTGGCGCATCTATGAAAGTATTATTTACAGCTCAAGACATGCAGACTCGCTTTGCGATGCTGGATTGGTTTCGTTCACTTTATGGTTGGGAGCTTGGTAAAAGGACAGCTTGGTTCAGCGGAAAATCGCTTGTTCGCGAGCGAGATATTCGTCAGGGGATAGTGTGGCGCGATGATTGGATTACCAAAACTCGCTTCTTTTCTACGTTCCACATTAATGAAACAAATTTTGATGCATATTGGCAAGGTTTGATTGAATTTGACCCAGAGTTTATTGTTGGGTTCCCTTCCAGCCTAATAGACATTTTACAAATGGCTAAAACGCGTGGACTATCCTATCCTTCCCGTGTGAAGGCTTTTTTCCCCACTGCTGAGACTGTATTGCCGCTTCACCGAGATCTAGCGCGAGAGATTCTAGGCTGCAGTACTCATGATCAATATGCCTCATCTGAAGGCGCGCCATTTATTTTGGAATGCCCTTCTGGCAGCCTTCACGCCATGCCGCTAAGTGGGGTGTTCGAGGTGGTCGATGACGATATGCTGCCATCGCGCTCTGGTGAGTTAGTAGTTACTTCTTTTTCTACTTACGGTACACCGTTGATCCGCTACCGAGTGGGCGATGCCATTACATTTGCCGACGCGGGAGTTACTTGCGGCTGCGGTTGGACGTTCCCCTTGGTAGAAAGCATAGAAGGTCGGTCTGCTGATTTCGTTTGGTCGCCCGAACTCGGACGAATCAATTTAGGCAACATAAGCAATTGTACAAAAGGTGTCGCAGGTATTATATCTTTCCAAATTGTACAGAATGCTCCGGACAAAATCGATGTGCGTGTTCATGCAACTTCAGAATTTGATGAGACCAACCACAGGAATTTCGTTGAAGCGCTCCGTCTCCGGACAGGCTCTCTCATGAATATCTCCGTGGAGGTTTGTGATGACCTCGGCCGGGAAAAAAGCGGTAAGTTTCGGATCGTTAAGAATAGTCTCACAAGCGATCAAATGATATGGACACCTCGAAGAACCGTGTGATTTTGGCATGATGGCGACGCGGGGGCGTACGGGGGATTGTCGCCCCCGATTTCGGGGGTGTTGATCCGCTAATTTCTGTGGCCAAGTGGCCTATTCAGGCCGTTTTCGCTGTCAAGCGGGCGCAATTCGCCCCTCGAGCCAGGCCAGGCGCTGGAAGTTATAGGCGAGGTTCGCCATCCCGATCTTGATGCGGGCACGGGCGATGCCGATAGTGCGTACCACCAAGCCCATGCGGTGCTTCTGGC
>NZ_FXUI01000025.1:0-17041 GCF_900182875.1 Novosphingobium panipatense | reverse complement strand
CGACGATGTTCTTCGTCCCGGCATCGACTTCGGCCATCAGCGTGTCGCAATCCTCACGGGTGCGCACGGCATGGACCCCGGCCAGCTCCGCGCCCTTCGCGCGCCATGTCTCCCTCGTTCATGAACACGACCATCCGTTCGCCTGAAACACCTCGATAGCGGTCATTGTAGGAGTAGACGGTGGTGTTGACTGGTCGTGACTGCGCAGCGTCATCAGCTGGAAATGGGGGCGCTCGGGTATGTCGTCATCTTCGTCCATCATGGCGGGCGCGAAAAGGAAATTCGCCTTGCCCGTAGGCGTCTCCCAAACTCGCTCGCGCGCCGGGATCGGAAGATGAAAGCCACCGGGTTGGGCTATGCGGGCGTTGTAGGTATCGAAGCCGGGGATCACCTCCTCGATCTTCTCACGGATGCGCGCATAGTCCGCCACCAGACTGTCCCAGTCGATCGGAGCGCGGTCGGCAACGCTGGCCTTAGCGAGTTCGGCAATGATCCAGGGTTCGGAGCGACAGTGCTCGCTGGCGGGTTTCAGCTGGCCCGTTGAGCCATGGACCATAGCGAAGCTGTCCTCCACCATCACCGTCTGCTGCCCGCCGGCCTGCATGTCGATCTCGGTCCGACCGAGCATGGCGGTCCATTTGCGCGTAGGCCGAGGCGGGCCGTGCAGTTTCCCGGGGTAGTTGAAGCAGGTTCTTGAACTTCGATGTGGTAAATAATACGGCATCCTACCCGAAAGCCCATGTTGGTGGAAAATCGCTGAAGTGGAGACATCTCTTGGCTGCGCCTGAACGAGACTATGTCTTCAAACCGCACGAACGTCCGATGATGCCGGGTTCGCCGGCCTCTCCCGATCATCCAACCTTGCGCCGTGTCGCTTATTTCGTAATCGGGGTGACAGTCGGAATAACGGGCGGCCTTGGCAATGCTTTAGTCAGTGCCAATACCCAAAACATCCAGGGCTCGCTTGGCTTATATAGCAATCAGATCGCATGGCTGCCGGCCGCATACATCATGACGAATGTGTCGATGAGCCTGCTGCTCGTCAAATTTCGCCAGCAGTTTGGCCTCGTTCCCTTCGCACGGATTTTCCTGCCCGCGTTTGTGGCGATTACTGCAGCCCATCTTTTCATCCATACTTTCGCAACGGCCCTCGTCGTCCGTGCCATGAGCGGAATAGCAGCGTCCGCGCTATCGACGCTGGCGCTGCTTTACATCATGCAGTCGCTCCCTGCCTCGTGGCGGCTCAAGGGCATCGTTTTGGGCATCGGCATACCCCAGTTGACGACGCCGCTGGCTCGCATGTTTTCCTCTGACATGCTCGAGCGCGGACAGTGGACGATCCTTTATGTGTTCGAACTTGGCCTCGCGTTGGTGAGCCTCGCGATGGTGTTCTGGCTCCGTCTGCCGCCAAGTGAGCGGATGAAGGCGTTCGAAAAGCTCGATTTCGTCACCTTCGCCCTCTACGCTCCGGGTGTAGCGCTCCTGTGTGCGGTGCTTTCCCAAGGACGCATCTTGTGGTGGACCGAAGTTCCGTGGCTGGGCTGGGCATTGTGCGCGTCGATCCTGTTGCTGTCCGCTGCGATACTGGTCGAATATAACCGCGCCAATCCCCTGCTCAATGTGCGGTGGATGGCCAGTCGCGATATCGTGCGTTTCGCCCTGGTCGCGATCTCCGTCCGGCTCCTGCTTTCAGAACAGAGCTATGGTGCCTTCGGATTGTTGCAGACGCTGGGCATGAACAATGACCAGCTAATCCCGCTATCGACGATCATGCTGCTGGCGACGATCGCCGGAATCGCCGCGAGTGCGATTACTCTCAACCCGCTGAATCTTGGACGCCCGGTGTTCTGGTCCGTCGCGCTGATCGCCGCCGGATCGTTCATGGATGCCGATGCTTCGAACCTGACCCGACCCGCGCAGATGTACTTGAGCCAGGCGATGATCGCCTTCGCCGCCGTCTACTTCATGGGGCCCACACTTCTGATCGGCATGCTGCGCGCGCTTTCCAAGGGGCCCAATCACCTCGTCAGCTTTTCGGCGCTGTTCGGCATCACGCAGTCGCTAGGTGGCTTGGCCGGTTCGGCTTTGCTGGGCACCTTCCAGATCATGAGGGAGAAATTCCATTCTCATGCAATTGTGCAGTCGATCGTCGCGACCGACCCTCAGGTCGCGACGCGGCTGCAACAACTTGGCGGGGCCTACGGAAAAGTAGTAAGCGATCCGACACTCCGATCGGCGCAGGGTGCGGCGACGCTTTCGCAGCAGGTGACGCGCGAGGCGAACGTCCTCGCATTTAACGACATTTTCATGCTCGTGGGCTTCCTCGCGGCGTTTACGCTGGTGTGGATGGGAGCAAAGCAGGTGCGCATGTACATTACAGGGTTCAATCCGATGGCTGAACCGCTTGCCGCCATGGCGAGGATGAGAGCACAGTGACCGCCGACGACAACAGAAACACACCGCAGCATGAGGCTAAACGCGTCGAGGAACCGATCGAGACGCCGATACAGCCTTCTTCGGAGCCCGCGATCGAAGCACCGCCAGCACCAGAAGGTTGGGCGCCGCCCCGCAACAGCCTGATGGTGACGGCGATCATCGTCGTCATCGCATTGCTGGGCATCGGCGTGATACTCTTTGCCTGGAACCTGCCGCCGTTCGACTTCGCAGTCCAGACGACCGACAATGCCAATGTGCGCGGCCGCACGACGCAAATCAGCCCACAGGTCAACGGCTATATCGTCGAGGTTCCCGTGCAGGACTTCCAGCAGGTCAAGGCGGGCCAGATCCTGGCGAAGATCGATCAGCGCATCTACCGGCAGCGCGTCGAGCAGGCGCAGGCGACAGTGGCCTCGCAGCAGGCGGCGCTCGACAACGCCGCCCAGACCTTGCGGTCGCGGCAGGCGACCGTCGCCTCGCAGGAAGCGGCGATCGAGACCGCCCGTGCGCAGTTGGCCCGGGCGCAAGCCGACATGCGCCGTGTCAACGAACTTGTCGGAGAAGGGTCTATTTCCCTGCGGGAACGCGACCAGACCCGCGCGGCCTTGCTCGCCGCGCAGGCAAGTCTCCGCCAGGCGGAGGCTTCGCGCGTGATCGCGAACGAGGACGTGAGATCGGTACAGGTCAATCGGGGTTCGCTGGAAGCAGGGGTCGCCAACGCACGCGCGGCACTGCGGCTTGCGCAGATCGATCTGGCAAACACGGTCATCCGTGCGCCCGTAGATGGCCAGCTGGGCGAAGTCGGAGTGAGGCTGGGCGCCTACGTCGCCGCCGGAACGCAGCTGACCTTCATCGTGCCCCGCACGCTGTGGGTCACCGCGAACTACAAGGAAGCGCAAACCGCCCGCATGCGTCCGGGCCAGCCCGTGACCTTCACTGTCGATGCTCTGGGCGGGCAGCAGCTTAAAGGCCATATCGAGAGCCTGGCGCCCGCCACCGGATCCGAATTCGCCGTGCTCAAGCCCGACAATGCGACGGGCAACTTCGTCAAGGTGGCCCAGCGCATATCGGTGCGCATCAGTGTCGACCCGGATCAGCCCCTGGCGAGACGCCTGCGCCCCGGCATGTCGGTCGAAACCCGCATCGACACGGACCTGTGATGGCGCGCCGTTCCGTCGCCGCCATGTGCATCGGACCGCTCGCGCTGCTTCTGCCGGCGCTGGCGGGATGCATGATCGCGGAGGCGCCCGTCCCGCCGCAAGCGACTGTGACCCCTGCCGCGCAGTGGCGCACGGGCGGGGTCGGTGCGGCCGGTGGACAAGCCGTGTCCCCCGCGCCCATATCCCCGCGCTGGTGGCGGGCGTACGGCGATCCGGTGCTGAGCTCCCTGGTGGAGCAAGCCTTGTTGAACAACAACGATATCGCCATCGCCGCTGCGCGGGTAAGAGAAGCCGAGGCGACGGAGCGGCAGGCGCGGGCACAATTGTTTCCCACTGTAAACGCAGGCGCCACGGCAGCGCATAGCCGTTCACTCGGAGTGCTGGGCTCCCCCACAGTCAGCTCCAATGCCGAGCCGCAGCTTCAGGCGGCCTGGCAGGTGGATCTTTTTGGGCGGCTGGCTGATCTGCGCGGAGCAGCGCGGGCACGTTATCTCGCCAGCCAAGCCGCTCGCGATGCTGCCGCGCTGTCCGTCGCGGCCGCCATAGCCAGCGGCTACATCACTTTGCGCAGCCTCGATGCGCGCCTTGACGTCGCCCGCGCCACCCTCGTCGCGCGAGCGTCGGCCCTGCGCCTCGCGCGGTCGCGGGCTGACGCAGGCTATACCTCGCAACTGGAACTGAGCCAGGCCGAGGCTGAATATGCAGCGACCGCGCAGATCGTCCCGCAGGTCGAACGGTCGATTGCGTCGCAGGAAAATGCACTTAGCGTGCTCACGGGGGAGCCCCCTCACGCCATCGCGCGAGGTGCGAGACTGGATGCGCTGACGCTGCCTGCAATCCCTGCCGGTTTCCCCTCTGAACTCCTGCGTCGCCGTCCGGATATCCTGCAGGCCGAACTGCTTCTGGCGGCAAGCGACCGCAATCTTTCCTCTCAGCGGAAAGGATTTCTCCCGAATGTTCAACTGACCGGCACCGGCGGCATTCTGTTCGTCGAAGGGCTCTCCGATCCGGTGACGTTATTCAGTGCGGGAGCTTCCGTTCTGGCCCCGATCTTCGAGGGCGGCAGGATCCGTGCGGGTGCCGATGCCGCCGCCGCGCAACGCGATCAAGCAGCCTTTTCCTACAGAGGCACGGTCCTGACAGCGTTTCAGGAGGTGGAGAACGCTTTGGCCGCCCTCGATCGCCTCACGGGCGAAAGCGCCCAGGTTCTGGCACGGCGTGATGCCCTTGCCCAGACGCTGCGCCATGCCTCCAATCGCTACCAGGCCGGTTATTCGGATTATCTGACGCAGTTGGACGCGCAGCGGGGCCTGCTCGATGCCGAACTGGCCCTCGTGCAGAACCGAAGCGATCGCCTGATCGCGAGCGTTACACTATATCGCGCTCTCGGGGGAGGATGGGCAGGTCCGGAGATATCCGGCACGCAAGCAACCGATGATCGGTGACCGATAAGCCGCCCCGCCCGGGAAGGCCCTCACGCGGAGGACCTGAAGTGATCACCGGGCGCATCATGGACGCCGCAGGGCGCGTCCTCATAGAGGTCGGCCCAGAGCAGTTCTCCGCGGCTGGGCGTCCGCCGAGACGTACAATACATCCTTGAACCCGGCGCATTTTGCTCCACCGGTCCAGAGACGCTCTGGCCTCCAAAGCTTGATCAAGCCACAATTCTGAACAAGTCGGGTGAGGAGCCTTCTACGCCCCCAACGCTCACCGCACCAGCGCAACGCCGATCCGAACGCGTGTCATGCGCCGGCGGTAGTCCAGCAGGTTCTCGCCATATCCCGTAAAAGTCTGGCCGAAGAGGTAGAAGTCCGGCCCCCCTCCAAGGATGCGTCGCAATGGGTAGGACAGGTCTGCGGCGATGGCGCCCTTGCCGCTGGAGATGTTGAAGCGGCTTGAAGTGGACAAGCGCAACCCGTTCTCCTCGCCGATCTCGGCGAACAGGCCCGTGTTACCGCGGTAGCGCTTGAGATCGGGATTGTCCGAAAGATCGCCGGCGTAGAACCACGCGCGCGGTGCCACCGTCAGACGAATGTCATCGCCCAGAGAGAACGCTGCCATTGGGGCGATATAGACGGTGTTGACACTGCGGGAAAATTCACCGTCGCGGCCGTTGGATTCGTGACGCAGGCCCACCTGCGCACTGACCGTCGTTCTGTTCCCCAAGGCCCTTAGCGGCGTCACGTAGAAGATTTCAGGTTGAAAATCGATGTTGCGGAATGGCGATGAGTTCGCCCCCAAGTCCCAGAACATGCGCTGCGTGTAAGCGAAGTAGAAGCCGTCGCTCCACCGTTGCCGTCCTTCACGGGCCTGGCTGCCGAACAGCTGATACTTGAAGCTGATCTGTATACGCGCTTCGCTGTTCGTGCCGGGGCCGTAGACGGCATAGATCGGCTCGTTTGCACTCAGGTTCTCGATGAAGGCATTGCCGACGGTGCGGTCGTCCGGCGGCGGCGTGGCCGGCGCGGCTGCGACTTGCGGGACAGGGTCCGGCGCCGGCGCGGAGGGCGGCGGCGCTGCCGCCGCAAGCGTGAAGGCCTGCCCGCCCCAGAGGGGTACCGAAAGCAACGCATCCTCTTGGAAGCTGGCAGAATCCAACCGATACCGTGCAGTGGCGAAGCGCCCCGATGCGATTGTCAGTGTAGCTGGGGTCGCCGCGTCGCGCCGCAGCAAGACAGTGCGTCCTGCGCCCAGCGCACCCGGCCGCGTAAGCCGGGCCTCCACGACTTCCGGCAGGTTTACTTCGACAGCATCCGCCCCGGTGTGAAGAATGCGGAGATCGATCTGCGCCCCACCATCCGGCGCGGCCTCGACATGCCCGATCAGCATTTCCACAGTGCTCTGGGCGGACGCGGGATCTGGCAATGCAGCCGCGAGAGCTAACGCCAGCGAGAAGGTAAGCGTCCTCTTCATCGGACCATTGTCTCCATCGCGGTCATCGAAGACCGCCAAGCGTTTGTCGCGTGTCTGGCAAGGACCATTAGCTACCACCACTTCCGCGACGAAAACAACGATTCCCAATCACCCGAACCGGGCCTGGCGACTTGCCGGATAGCCTTTGAGCTGGACAGGTAAACGACCGGTTCTGGTCGAGAGGCGCTGATTTTGGAACGGCGGCTTCCCGGCTCAGATCGGCAGATAGCTGCCGGTCGCCTTCGGTGTGTCGCATCGCCGGCAAAGTAGATTTTCTGCCGGTCGGCAGACGCCCCCCCTAGAGCTTCGGTACGCGGTACCCCGAGGCGAATGCCCAATCCAGAACCGCGCCGATGCGCTGCCGCACGCGACGCGCCGTCTCCGGTTTGGAGAGCCAGATCTCCGCAAGAGAAGCTCGGCATTCTTGACCTCGAACTCTTCCTGGCTGAGCGCGCCCAGCGTCACCAGCTTGTGCAGCTTCTCGATCGTGGCGATGGGATCTTCAGCGGGTTCTGCTGGCGAGATAGCTGCCGTGGTGCCGAGCCCCTGCGCCATCGCGCCGCCAAGCGCGGTCGCCGCCACGACGCCCGCGCCGATCCCCGCGACGGAGCCGCCCTCCTGCCCGCAGCAGCCTCGATCGCCCCGGTCACTTGGAAACGGGTGTAATTGCCAAGGTCACCGAGCACCACATCGACGCCCCCTTGGACCGCTTCGTATGATCCGAGGGTGATGGTCGAAATTAGCGACGCAGGCGATGCGATATAGGGCCCGGCTCCTCGCAGCCGGCAATGAGCCGGGCAGATATCAAATTTCCGTGCCCTCAGACAACCTCGAGGCGTCCTCCACGTCCACCCGAGGTATCTGACTGTGCTTTCAATCTTCGTGCGCCCAAGCAAGATTTGGACTGCACGGAGATTGCCTGTCGCCTTGTAGATGATCGATGCCTCGGTGCGGCGCAGTGAGTGAGGCCCGTATGGCCCTGATGGCCATAGGTAGAACGCTTCAATGAGGGCCAACGCTGCCCGGTCGCTAAATGGGTGATTGCCGTTCCCCAAGTGCGGACCGGCCGCTATTCCGGCCGGTGTTGTCCCAGATCCGGTCGCTTAGGTGTTTCCGAAAGCCCTCGTTACAATGCGGATATTATAAGGGTGTCGTCCTACTTGAGCCGATATCCGTCACCAGAATCCCGGCAAACACGATATCGCAGATGCTCTTGGAAGCCGCTTCGAAATCGGCCTTAGTCAGCCGTGAGACGCCCATCACCATCTTCACCTGCGTTGCGAAATCCGCATAGTGCTGGGTGGTCGCCCATAGCATCAGGAGCAGGTGCCGTGGGTCGACTTCGCGGATCTTGCCGGCCAGCGTCCAGGCGGTGATGGCTTCGGAAAAGCGCGTGACGACGCTTTCGATTTTGCCCTTCAACGAAGGGTCGAGGAACGTCGCGCCATCCAGAATCTCGTGCGTGAACATGCGCGATGCTTCGGGTGATTGGCGCGAGAGTTCGAGCTTCGCCGCGATGTAACGACCAATCTCCTCGCGCGGATCGCCATCCTTGTTGAACGTCGAGAGCGGATCGATCCAGGTATCGATGGTCTGGTTGAGAACGTGCGAATAAAGATCGGCCTTCGTCTTGAAGTAGTGATGCAGATTGGGCTGCGACATATCCGAAAGTTCGGCGATCTTTTCCATCGTGGCGGCTTTGTAGCCATGGGATGAAAAGACCGTGCGCGCGGCCTTGAGGATGATTTCCTCATTCCTGGCCTGAATTCGGCTTTTCTTTTTGACCGTCACGACTGAACCTGCATTGTCCTTGAATGTATCTTCTCGTCCTTTAGCGCGGCAGCGCCGCCAGTCCAGCCGGATCAGTCTTGCGAAACCGCGCCCCGGCCGTTGATCGCGGGATTCATGCCCAGCAGCAGGACCGTAAGCGACAGGGCGAGGATGGGCAGCGCGGAAGCCGGAAAGGCCTCAACGCCGATGAGCGGGAGCAGCGTGCCACCGATGGCGCCGCCCCCGGCGACCGCGCAGTTCCAGGCAGTGGTGCACATGGACTGTACCTCATCGATCGAAGAACCTGAAACGCGCGAGGCAGCGGCTTGGGTGACGACGCCGAATGCCCCGAACGCACCGCCCCAGGCGAATGCCGCCGCATAATCGAAGACGGCAGGCAGATGCGCTGCGAGCTGTCGGGGCAGAGCCCAGGCCGCCGCGGCGATCAGGAAGGCCAGCAGCACGCAGACGCCCAGCTTGGGCAGCGACTTGTCGACGAACACCCCGGCGGCGCCAAGGCCAGCCACCGAACCGATGCCGAACACCAGCAGGACCAGGCCGATCTGGGCGGACAGGCCGCGTGTTCTTAGGAACGGCTCGATATAGATGTACAGGATGTTGTGCGCGAGGATGTACGTCAGGATGACGGCAATGATCGCCGCCACGCCGGGCCGGCGCAGTGCAACGAGCAGACTTTCTCGATGCTCCCGCGGCTGCCCGGAGAAATCCGGAACGGCAAAGGCGATCCAGATCATCAGCAGTACAGCTATGGCCGAAACGACTGCAAAAGCGCCCTGCCAGCCGGCCAGCGTGCTGAGCGCGGCGCCAAGCGGCAGGCCAGCGACAAGAGCGGCGGTCGCGCCTCCTCCGGCGATGGCAATCGCCCTGCCATGCAGTTCTCTGGGCGACATGCGGATCGCGTACCCCACGATCATCGACCACACGACGCCGCCCGCGCAGCCGGCCACGAATCGTGCGGCCAGCGACACCGCTAAGTTGTTCGAAAGCGCGGTCGTCAGGTTGACGACCGCGAGTATCGCGGCGGCGCTCAGCAGCAGGGGCTTGCGCCGCACCGTTCGCGTCATGGCGGTAACAGGGATCGCCGCCATCAGCGCGCCGGCGGCGAAGGCGGTGATGAACTGGCCGGCGGCCCCTTCGGATACCGCCAGCCCGCCCGCGATCGAGGACAACATGCCCGCCGGCATGATCTCGGTAAGCAACGTTACGAAGGCAGCCATCGCCAAGGCCAGCAGACCCGAAAGCGGCAGGCGCTGCCGGGAAGCCGCAGCAGGAAGCGTCGTTCGCCGTTGCAGCAGAACAGTATGGTCCTCGGGCAAGTTCATGCGTCCTTTTCCCCGCCAGGTTCCGATCGGAGTCCCAGGCTCTTAGTCAGCCTGGAACGATCGGGACAGCCGGATCCTGATGAGAGCTCAAGCGGAATGGAAAGTGGCGGTTTTGATTGGATCATAAAAATTTAATAACATGCTTGACGGTTCGGCAAAGGTCGATTTAGAACCTTCAGAAATAAGAGAGACTCTCGAACAGATGGGTCACATGGGAGAATGCGGAGAGGTGCCATATGGCATGACAAATGTGTTGGCATTGCCTGATACATTCCAGCACCATGAATGAAGCAATGAAGAGGAGGTTCTCTTTGTTATTCGTTCGCAGGATAGATTATGTTTCGGCAGAGAAGCGAATATATCGCCCTGCCATCCGGCCTTTTTATTTTTGTTGTCAGTGAACCGGCGTTTTCGCGTTCTTGAGACGCGTGCACTCTGGGTAAAAGATAACTCTGCGATGGCATATTCGCCGCGCAGCGCTGACTGACATTCACATGTGACCCGCGGCCGGGGGGGCATTGTCCTGAGGCGTTCCTGATCTGGCGCCTTGATACGTTCGCGGCTGGTGAAGCGAATGACGGAAAGGTGCGCCGGATAGGATGTCCGGAACGCAGTCCTGCTGAAGTTCGCCCGGCTTTTCCGCAGCAAAGCTAGGCGCATTCCCTAGGGAGGGGTGCAGCCAGTCGGAAGGAAAACGGAAAGATATGTCTGGATTGCTTTCTCCCGCTGATGGCATGGCCATCGACGGGCATGGGAATGGCGCGCCATCCGTTACGGCAGGCGCGAGCGGGGATGGTGCAGGTCTTGTCAACGCCGACCTTGCCCCCACCACCAAAAGCCAGCGCACCTGGCGGTGGAACCACTTTGCATCGTTGTGGATCGGCGTGGTCGTCTGCATTCCGGCCTACATGGTGGCCGGCGGTCTGGCGGACCAGGGTTTTTCGCCGCTTCAGGCGATCCTGCTGGTGTTCCTTGGCAATGCCATCGTCGTCGTTCCCGTGCTGCTGCTGAGCCACCCGGGCACGCGCTATGGCATTCCGTTCGCCATTCTCGCGCGCGCCGCGTTCGGGGTTCGGGGGGCGGCGCTTCCGGCCATGGCGAGGGCGCTGGTCGGCTGCGGCTGGTTCGGCATCCAGACCTGGATCGGCGGCAATGCGGCACTGACGCTGATGAGCCTGGTGCTGGGCCATAAGCTGGACGCCAATCCGCTGCCGATCCTTGGCATTTCCCTCCCGCAGCTCCTTGCGTTTCTGGGCTTCTGGGCGATCCAGCTGCTGTTCGTGGCCAAGGGGATGTCGGCCGTGCGCCGCCTCGAAACGTGGACGGCTCCGATAAAGATCGTGGCGTGCGTCGCCCTGCTCTGGTGGGCGATGTCGCATCTTGGCGGCGTCGGCACACTGCTGAGCGAACCTTCGCAGTTCGTGCCCGGCGGCCGGCTGGAAGGCCAGTTCTGGAAGGTCTTCTGGCCTTCGCTGACCGCGATGATCGGCTTCTGGACGACGCTGGCGCTCAGCAGTTCGGACTTCACGCGCTTTGCCGCCAGCCAGAAGGACCAGATCGTCGGCCAGGCGCTGGGGTTGCCGGTGCCGATGGCGCTCCTCGCCATCGTGAGCGTCATTACGACTTCGGCGACGGTGCTGATCTATGGCAAGGCGCTGTGGGACCCTATCGCCCTTGCCGGAAACTTCACGGGCATCACTGTCCTCGTCTGCCTTCTCGTCATCAGCATCGATACGGTCTGCGCCAATACCGCAGCCAACCTGGTCGGTCCGGCTTACGATTTCTCCTCGCTTGCGCCCCGGCGTATCGGGCGGCGCGAAGGGGCCTATCTCACGGCGTTCATCGGGATGATAATCATGCCCTGGAAGCTGGTGGCCGATTCCAACGGGTTCATCTTCGTATGGCTCGTCGGATACAGTTCGCTGCTCGGCCCGATTGCAGGAGTCATCATCGCCGAATACTGGTTCGTATCGCGCAGGAAGCTGGCGGTGGACGATCTGTATGTCCGTGGCGGCAGCTACGAGTATCGCGGCGGCTGGAATCCGGTTGCGCTTCTTGCCCTCGCCTGTGGCGCCTTGCCGAACCTACCGGGCTTTCTGTTCGCAGTTGGACCCGCGGTGTTCCCCGATCCCGGCGGCTTCCTGCGCGAATTGTATTCGCACGGCTGGCTGTTCGGCGTGCTCATGGCCGGATCGGTCTATGTCCTTGGCGTGACGAACGGCTGGTTCCGCAAGAGGTGATCTGAAGCAGGTCCGTCAAGGCAGGCCCACGGGGCCTGCCCGCCACCATCGCTGATCGCATCGAGTGCCCGGCCCCCTTGTGGCCGGCGGGGTGGCGTGGCGCGCCCAGCGCGAGCGGATGTCTTTTCGCATCCGGGGTTTACGAGGGAGGTTTTCGAATGTTGAATCACACTGTGCCAGAGGCGCTGATGCCTGCCCTGCTGCTTGCCGGCGTTGCCGTTTGCGGGTCCGCGCAGGCAAACGAGGGGCCTACCGCCTATCTGCCGGGCGCCACGACCGGTATCCCGATCGGAGCGCTGCCGCCGCCGGGCGTCTACGTGGCCGGCAGTGTCTACACACCCTACGGCGAAGTGGTGGATGGCGATGGCAATACGACACCGATCATGATCGCCAACCATTCGGCCAGCATCAACGTCACCTGGGCCTCACCTTACACCATCCTGGGCGCGCGATACGGCGCGAGTGCCACGCAGATCGCGGCGGTACACGTCTTCGATGCAAAGAAGGTCGGTGGGAACAGCAGCAGCACTACGGGGCTGTTCAACACCATCATCCAGCCGGTCATTCTCTCGTGGGATGTGGGTTCGGACGTTCATGTCTCCACGGCCCACGCAGTCTATCTCAACAACGGCCAGTACAGCAGCCGGAATGGCGTACGATCCGAAAAAGCCTTCGCCAATAACTACTGGAGCTATCAGCCGAGCGTCGCGGTCAGCTATCTGCCGAAGAACTGGAATCTCACCGCCAATTTCCTGTTCACGACCAATTCGATAAACCGCGAGACGCACTACAGGACGGGTGACACCTTCTACGCGGATTTTACCGCCGCCCGGACATCGGGCAAGACGACGGCAGGCCTCATCGGCAGCGTCGTGCAGCAGGTGGAGGACGATCGCGTGCGCGGTGTGCGCGCGGGCAATGGCAACCGTACCCAGCACTTCATGGCAGGCCCGATGATTGCCCACGATTTCGGGAAGTTCTCCCTCTCGGCGCGCTATCTGGCGAACCTGCATTCCCGCAACGACATCAACCTGGATATCGCCTTTCTCACGATCAGCGGAAAGCTGTGAGTTGGGCGCAGCTCTTGCCTGAAAGGCGCGGCGAACCGCCCCTTTTCAAGCGCCAACTTCGATCTAAAATCTGATTACATAATAAGAAATGAATATATCTATTGACGATCCATTCGCGCCGCACTTAGGATCGGTGCAACAAGAAAATCCATGATTCGAGTCTTCAGGACAGCGACGGGATCATGGCTGGAGAGAATGCGATCATCGGCCTCACGCGGAAATGCCGCGCCCCAGATCGCAATGGAGAAGCTATGTCAGAACACGATGACTTTACGCTGAGCGCACGACCAGAACCGCGAGCCTTCGACAGCACTGATACGGCTGTGATCGTCATCGACATGCAGAACGGCTATGCGTCTGCCGGCGGTTACGTCGACAAGGCGGGCTTTGATATTTCCGGTGCCGAGGCAGCAGTTCATGGTGTCGGGCGGGTTCTGAAGGCGGCGCGCAGGGCCGGTATCCAAATCGTCTATCTGCAGAACGGCTGGGACGCCGACTATGTGGAAGCGGGCACGCAAGGATCGCCCAACTGGCACAAGTCCAATGCTCTCAAGACGATGCGCCGCGATCCCAGCCTGAAAGGCACGCTGCTGGCGCGGGGCACCTGGGACTATGAGATCGTGGATGCCCTGACGCCGCAGGAAGGCGACATTCGCGTACACAAGCCGCGGTATTCGGCCTTCTTCAACTCGCACCTCGACAGTGTCCTGCGCTCACGCGGCATCCGCAACCTTATTTTCGTGGGTATCGCCACCAATGTCTGCGTGGAATCGACGCTGCGCGATGGCTTCCACCTCGAATACTTCGGCATCATGATCGAGGACGCGACGCACCAGATCGGGCCCGACTTCGTGAAGCAGGCCTCCGTCTACAATATCGAGAAGTTCTTTGGCTGGGTTTCGACCGTGGACGACTTCGAAGCCGCGCTTTCGAACCGCGCCTGACCGAAAAGGAAATCACCATGCCAAAGACTGCCATCAATCCGGCCGGTTTCCCCAAGCCGCTCGCGCCTTACTCCTCCGGCACCAAGGCAGACGGCATCGTCTATGTCTCTGGAATGCTTGCGTTCAATCCCGATGGGACGAGCGCCCATGTCGGGGATGCGGCAGCACAGACCCGTCTCGTGCTGGAAACAATCAAGGCGACGCTGGCCGAAGCGGGCGGGACGATGGAGGACGTGACCTTCAATCATGTCTTCCTGACCGACTGGGCGAATTACCAGGCGATCAACGCCGTCTATGCCGAGTATTTCCCGGGCGAGAAGCCGGCCCGCTTCTGCATCAAGTGCGAACTCGTGCGCCCCGAACTGCTGGTCGAAATTGCCAGCGTGGCGCACGTCGGGAACTGAGGCGATGGCGCTGTCCCGTTCCGGTATCGCGTTCGAGACGTTCGGATCGCCCGAGGCGCCGGCGCTGGTCTTTTCGGCAGGACTGGGTGGCGGCGGCAACTATTGGCGCGCGCACGCCGAGGCCCTGTCCGATGCGTATCACGCCGTGATCTATGACCAGGCCGGGACCGCTGAGAGCAAGGGCGTGCCTTTGCCGGAGCCCTACTCGGTCGAGGCCATGGCCGAGGATGTCGTCGATGTGCTCGATACCATTGGGGTGGAGCGGGCTCATTTCGTGGGCCATGCGGCTGGTGGCTGCGTAGGGCTGGATCTGGCGCTGCACCACCCCGGGCGGGTCGCCTCGGTTACCGTGGTCAACGGCTGGGCCAGGGTCGATCGGCATTTCGCACGATGCATGGAAATCCGGCGCGGCATTTTGGAGGCGCAAGGGGTCGAAGCCTACCTACGGGCGCAACCCCTGTTCCTGTTTCCGGCCGACTGGCTCGACGCCCATCTCGACGAGCTGGACGCCGGATTGGCGCACCACATCGCGGACTTTCAGGGGCGGGATACGCTGTTCGCGCGGATGGCGGCGCTGGAGCGGTTCGACGCAACTGCCCTGGTTGCGGACATCGTCGCCCCGGTGCTGCTCGTTTCCGCGCGGGATGACCTGCTTGTCAACGCACAGGCTTCGGAGCGGCTGGCCGGCTTGCTGGGCAACGTGAAATGCGTGTCCTTCGAACGCGGCGGCCATGCCATCAACGTTACCGAGTTCGCGAAATTCAATGCGGAACTGCGGCAGTTTCTCGCATCCGCTTCCCAATAGACAATCAAGAGAGGATATGGATCATGGAAATCGGTGTATTCCTTCCGATCGGCAATAACGGCTGGCTCATCTCGGAGAACGCTCCACAATACATGCCCACCTTCGATCTCAACAAGGAGATCATCACTAAGGCCGAAAAGCACGGCTTCGATTTCGCTCTTACCATGATCAAGCTGCGCGGGTTCGGCGGGAAGACGCACTTCTGGGACCACAATCTGGAAAGCTTCACGCTGATGGCGGGGCTTGCGGCCGTGACCGAGAAGATCAAGATCTACGCGACGGCGGCCACGCTCACCCTGCCGCCGGCCATTATGGCCCGCATGGCGGTGACCATCGATTCCATCAGCCACGGTCGTTTCGGCGTCAACCTGGTGACCGGCTGGCAGAAGCCCGAGTACGACCAGATGGGTCTGTGGCCGGGTGACGAGCATTACAGCAAGCGCTATGACGCGCTTTCGGAATATGCGCAGGTCCTGCGCGATCTGTGGGGCACCGGTCGTTCGGATTTCAAGGGCGACTACTTCCAGATGAACGACTGCCGGGTCAGCCCGACGCCGCAGACCGACATGAAGATCATCTGTGCCGGCTCGTCCGACGAGGGTCTGGCGTTCGCGGCGCAGTATGCGGACTATGCATTCTGTCTCGGCAAGGGCGTGAATACCCCGACCGCCTTCGAAACGAACAACGAGCGGCTTGCCAAGGCAGCTGAGAAGACCGGCCGG
The DNA here is from genome assembly GCF_900182875.1 of Novosphingobium panipatense. NCBI lineage: Bacteria > Pseudomonadati > Pseudomonadota > Alphaproteobacteria > Sphingomonadales > Sphingomonadaceae > Novosphingobium > Novosphingobium panipatense. Next base: position 1,234 of record NZ_FXUI01000025.1, on the reverse strand, counting down.
GATATCGAGAGCTTCGTGCTGTTCATGGTCATCGCCGATGAGACGGACGAAGCGGCCGAGGCGAAGTGGCAGTCCTATCGCGACGGCGTGGACGAGGAGGCCGTGGCTTGGCTGGGTGCGCAGGGCGCGGCGAATGCGGTTTCCAAGACCACCAACGTCCATCAGCTCAGCGCGAAGGCGTCGGCCGTCAACATCAACATGGGCACGCTTGTGGGCTCCTATGAGAAGATCGCGAGCATGCTCGATGAGATCGCGGCCGTTCCGGGCACCGGCGGGGTGTTGCTGACGTTCGATCACTTCGTCGAGGGGGTGGAGAACTTCGGGACCCGCATTCAGCCGCTGATGAAGAGCCGCCAGGCGCAAAAGGTGCCGGCATGAGCGGCGTGGCCGGCGCGCGCATCGTTGCGCTGTGCGGCGCCAACCGCCCGGGTTCCACCAGCGAGCGGGCCATGCAATGGATGGCGGCCCTGCTGGAGAAGGAAGGCGCGCAGGTCACGACGTTTCTCGGGGCGGACCTGACCTTCCCCCTGTACGATCCGACCCGGGCGGACCACGGCGATGCGCGAGTGCAGGACTTCATCGAAGCGGTGCGCGCCAGCGACGCCCTGCTGATCGGCAGCCCGGTGTTCCACGGCGGCCCTCCGGGCCTGCTGAAGAACGCGATCGACCACCTGCAGCCTCTGATGACCGACCAGCGGGTCTATCTGAGCGGCCGCGCGGTCTGCTGTATTGCGGCAGGCGGCGGGTTGCCCGGTGCGATCTCGACGCTTTCGGCGCTGCGTGATGTAATCCATTCGCTACGCGGATGGCCCACGCCGATGCAGGTTCCGGTCAATTCCTCGCTGGCCCCGTTCGACGAGGCAGGGGCCTGTGTTGACCCCAAGCTGGAGAAGACCATGCGGGCGGCGGCAGCGGACATGCTGGCCTTCCTCGGGGCCATGCGCCGCCAGGAACAGCCGCTCGAAGTCGCGCTCTGAGCGCCGATTACCGACAAGAATGGGAAGAAGGACAAGCCATTGACCGCCACTGCCGAACTGATTGCCGAGACGCCCGTTGCGGCGGAAGTTGCTGAGCTTGTGGCGCGCTCACGCGCTGCGCAGCAGCAGATCGAGAACGCCACGCAGGAACAGGTCGATACCTGGATCCGCGGCATGGTCTATGCCGTGTGCAAGCCCGGCATGGACGAGCAGATCGCCCGCGAGACAGTCGAGGAAACGCAGCTGGGCAACTACGA
>NZ_FXUI01000024.1:0-23857 GCF_900182875.1 Novosphingobium panipatense | reverse complement strand
GCATCCGCGCGGCTTGAAAGCTGGGCTTGCTTCACAACGGAGCCTGCCCATGTGTGAGCGCCCCGCTCGCGGCAACGAACGGGGCGCTCGGCTGTCCACCCTCGGATAAGGAAGGAACACACCATCATGCCTCAGAAAGCCACATTCTACCATGCCGGATGCCCGGTCTGCGTCAGCGCGGAACAGGGTCTCGCCCATGCGCTCGATCCTGCGCAATATGACGTCGAGGTCGTGCATCTCGGCGATGTGCCGGGGCGGATCGCGGAGGCCGAGGCCGCTGGCGTCGCCTCGGTTCCGGCGCTCGTCATCGCCGGTCGCCGGGACACCCCCCTGCTGAAAGCCATGCGATGACCAGACAGACCAGACCAGCGCCTGCGATCGAGGCGGTGCGATGGTTCAATGCCGACACAGCGCAAACACTCGACGCATTGCGCGGCCGGGTGGTGATCATCGAGGCGTTCCAGATGCTGTGCCCCGGCTGTGTCAGCCACGGCCTGCCGCAGGCGACCCGCATCCATGAGACTTTCAGCCGTGACGATGTCATCGTGCTCGGCATGCATAGTGTCTTTGAGCATCACGAGGCCCAGAGTCCGACATCGCTCGAAGCCTTTCTCCACGAATATCGCATCGCCTTCCCGGTCGGCGTCGACGCGCCGGGAGAAGCGGGAGGCTTGCCAGTCACGATGGCGCGCTATTGACCGGCCCCCGCCGAGTGGCCCGCTGGGATTGTTAGTGCATTGAAGCCTCCATCGCCAGTGTCGGCCGTAGGTGGAGCGAAGCGGAACCGGAGGGCGACACTGGCGATGGAACGGCCTCGGGCGCCGGTGGTCGATACCCGAGCGAGCTGTGCGGCCGGACGGTGTTGTAATGTCGGCGCCACGCCTCGATCAGGATCCGGGCCTCGGCGAGCGAGTAGAAGATTTCGCCGTTGAGCAGTTCATCGCGCAGCGACCCGTTGAAGCTTTCGCAATAGCCATTCTCCCACGGGCTACCCGGCGTGATGTAGAGCGTCTTCACGCCGATCTGGGCGAGCCATTGCTGCACCGCCGTTGCGATAAACTCCGGGCCATAGCACATTGGGAAGCGGCCCCTCGAAGGGGCGCACTGCCTTGATGAAGGCAAGGGCGCGTAGCGCCCGCAGGCTTTATCAAGGCGGTCATGATCGGCCCGCAGGTCTCTAGAGTGAAGTTGTCGACTCAACCCTTTGGAGACAGACCGACCATGACCAAGCGTAGCTCTAATCCCACCGACGCCGTGCTGGTAGCCATCGATATGTCCAAACACCGCCAGGAGGTCCTGATCGAACGTCCAGAAGGCGGACGCCGACGTCGCATGACGGTGATGGCGACAAAGGCAGATTATGATCGCCTGGCCACGGATCTTAGCGACATCGGGCGTCCGATCATCGTCGGCTTCGAGGCTACTGGTAACTACCATCGCACGCTGGCGCATCGCCTGCTGTCCGCCGGCTTCGAGTTGCGCTTGATCTCGTCCGTTGCCTTGGCTCGAACGCGCGAGGCTCTGCACAATGGCTGGGACAAGAACGATTCCAAGGATGCGCAAGTGATCCTGCACATGCTGCGGATTGGCGCCACCCAGCGATACGTCGATCCGCTCGCCGCCGGGATCAACGACCTGCAGGAGATGTCGAAAACGCACGAGGCGATCTCCAAGGCTAAGACGCAGACATGGCATCGCATCCTGACCCACTACCTGCCGCTCTATTTCCCGGAGATTGAACGCTTCGCTGGCAACAGCCGATCCGACTGGTTCCTTGCTCTGCTCGAACGATTCCCGACTCCAGCCAGCATGACTGTGCTCGGCCAGGAGACTTTCTCCCGCGAAGCATGGGACTTGGTCGGCCGCAAGGTGTCCAAAGCCCGGCTGATCAACGATATCTACGAGACCGCCTGCGCCTCCGTGGCGCTACCTGTCGACGAGGATTCCGTCTCGATCGCTATGTTCCGCATGGTGATCGCCCAAGCACGCAACCTGATCCGGCAGCGCGACGAGATCGAGCGAACGGCGCATGCCATGCTGGCCGAAAACCGCGATTATCAGCTCCTGCGCATGATCCCCGGCATTGGGCCCATCAATGCGTTGACCATTCTCGCCGAGGCAGGCGATCTACGCCGCTTCAGCCATCACCGTCAGTTCCTGAAGTTCTGCGGTCTTGATCTTGCGACCCGGCAGTCCGGTACATTCCGAGGCCGCACGATGCTGTCCAAGTACGGTAATGCGCGATTGCGGCGGACCTTTTGGATGGCTGCCCAGGTCGCCGCACGTCAGCGCAACAACAGTTTCCGCGACAAGCTCGGACGATACACTGCCGGGCACGCGGATGATGCCGATCGTCGCCGCAAGGCGATGACGGCGCTCACCGCCAAGATGGCGCGCGTTGCCCATGCCGTCATCAAGACGGGGACAGAGTACCGACCGTTCCTTGAACGGTCGGATGCCAGGTGGAAGGACCCCTCTCTGCAAGTGCCGTGAGGGCGCGAAAGCGACCCTGTAGATAATGTTCGGGCCTTCCACCTGGGTGCGTATCTCGTTCTAAGGACGGTGAGGACCACGGCCGTTTCGGCGCCGCTGGATCCTGTGTTTGCTATGGCAGGGAGCGATCCCGTTGACGGTGGAAGCCATCTGGCTCAGAATGCATGCCTCGCCGCTCAATGCCGGCGCATAGAGATCTGTTGACCAAATCTCGCTTTCCTTCGTGACCCAGGACGTTGTCCGATCGTATATGCGCCGGCGGCCCACGCGTGACGAACAGCTCGGCCAGTGCCGCGAGCACGTCGTCGCTCTTGAGCTTACGCGCCACCGGCAACGCCAGGCACTCCCGGCTCGCCTCGTCGATGATCGACAGGATCCGGTATTTGCGCCCGTCATGGGTGCGGCCCTCGACGAAGTCGTAGGACCAGACATGCCCGGGATATTCCGGCCGGAGCCGGATGCATGATCCGTCGTTCAGCCACAGCCGCCCGCGCTTCGGCTGCCTTTGCGGCACTTTGAGCCCCTCGCGACGCCAGATGCGCTCGACCCGCTTGCGGTTCACATGCCACCCCGCATCGCGCAGCAACGCCGTCACCCGGCGATAGCCATAGCGACCATATTGTCGGGCCAGCGCGATGATATCCTCGGTCAGAGCTGCTTCGTCATCCGCCCCGCGGGGCGCCTTGCGCTGTGTCGATCGGTGCTGCCCGAGCACGCGGCAGAGCCGCCGCTCGGACACCGGCATCATCATTCTGATGTGGTCGATACAGCGCCTTCGGCGCGCGGGGCTCAGAAGTTTCCCCGTGCAGCTTCCTGCAGGATCAGCTTGTCGAGTGTCAGGTCCGAGATCGCACGACGAAGCCGCGCATTCTCCTTCTCCAGATCCTTCATCCGACGCGCCTGATCGGTCTTCAGGCCGCCATACTCCTTGCGCCAACGATAGTAGGTCTGCTCGCTGATCGCGATCCGCCGACACGCCTCGGCGGTCGTGGCACCCTGCGCCAGCACAACCTCTGCTTCACGCAGCTTGCCGATAATCTCTTCCGGGCGATGCTTCTTGCTCGGCATTCCTTGTCTCCTTCGTAATCCAAAATATCATCAATTTTGGACCACTCAGAAGGGGGCAGATCAAATGATCCTACGCCCTCAACGCAGTTGAATAGCGGCAGAATTGGGTCTGTTGAGAAGTTCTTGCCATTCAGGGTCATCCAGCATGTGGAAGAAATCCATTGCAATCGGCCTGTTGCTGACGGGAGCCTCTACCTTCGCGGCTGCCAGCGACGCAGGAGAAGTATCTCAAGGTCGCGAACTGGCGGAGCGGCGATGCGCGAGTTGTCACGCCATCGGCGAAACCAATGCGAGTCCCAACGTGCTCGCGCCACCGTTTCGCAATCTCTACAGGCAATATCCGGTCGACGCTTTGCGGCCTGCGTTCCTGAAGGGTCTTGAGGTCGGTCACCGTGATATGCCGCGCTTTGTCCTGACGCCGCAGGAGGTGACGGACATCATCGCGTTCCTTCATGAGCTCAACCCATGCCGCAAACCTTCGTCGGATGACACGGCCATGGCGCGGTGTTTCGCGCCCATGGAATGATGGATAATCCGGAATTTGGAGAGAGCCGGTGCATCACCGACGCCCCCTCCTTAGCCAGATGGATGCTCTGCTTCTCCGCCGTCAACGCGACATCAGGACAGGCAGGCCGACGTCGTCGATCAGGTCGCGCGTGACGCCGCCCAGCAGAATATCGCGTACCCGCGAATGGGCAAAGGCGCCGATGGCGAGAACGTCCGCTCCAGTTTCGTTTGCAAAATCCTGGAGGGCCACGGAAACGCGCCGGCCGGTCGAACTCACCACATGAACGTCGACCTTGAAGCCGTGGCGGGCGAGGTGGCGGGCAATATCCGAGCCGGGAGCGGGACCGTGACCTTCGGCAGTCGGTTCCGGATCCACACAGACCACGTCGATGACGGCGCCCGGATCGGCAACATCGATAAGATCCCGGGCAGCGCGGCGCGCTTCGCTCGAGGCGTCCCATCCCAGAACGGCGCGGCCCACGCGTTCGAGCCTTGCCTCGTCCGGCAGGACCAGGACGGGTCCGCCCGATCCCGTCACGGCGGCCTGCAGGCTCCGGCGACGCAGTTTCTGGTTCTCGAAGGCCGAAGCACCGCCGATCAGCAGAAGATCGGCATAACGTCCTTCAACACGTGACACGCCGCCGAGATAGGCAAGGGCGTCCGCGACGGGACGGATCTCGACGGGGATCGGCGCGTCTTCCACGGCGGCCTTCACCGTTTCCGTGCGGCGCTTCGCTTCGTCATCGATGCGATCCAGGATCACCGGATAATAATCGAAGGGTGGCAACACAGCAGCATTGTCGAAAATGTCCATCATCAAGGATATTGCGAGATGCGCCTCCTGCGCGGCGGCGAACGCCGTGGCGCGCTCGATGAAGCCGCGGGCGGCCTCTCCATTGTCCACGATTGCGACGAGGTCTTTCAGCATGTTTTCCTCCTTCTCGGTTGATCAAGTTCCACTCGCTAGGGCCGGTGGATGTTATGTGCGCTGTATGATGAGGTAGCTGAGATAGGCGGCGTAAAAGCTGACGAAGAGGCCGCCCTCGAACCGCGAAATCTGGCGCCCGCTGACGAAAACCGGAATGCAGAACAGCGCAACGCCCAGCATGACCGGTATGTCGATGCGGATGAGATGACTGCTGACATCAACCCCATGGGCCGGGATGAGGCAGGTCACGCCCAGGATTATGAGAATGTTGTAGACGCTGCTTCCGATCAGGTTGCCGATCGCGATGTCGCGCTCGCCGCGGATCGTGGAGATGATCGTGGTCACGAGTTCGGGTGCTGAGGTGCCAATGGCAACGATGGTCAAGCCGATGAAGGCGTCCGACACATGCCAGAGACGTGCCAGGTCGACAGCACTTTCGACGAGCCAGTCGGCGCCGACAACGATGATGACGAGACCGACCGCGAGCATCAGCATCTCGGTCGCCGCCTGACGGTTGGCGAGGCGCCGGGGCCCGAACTCACGGGCGAACTCCAGCTTGACCTTGAGGCTCTCTCGCCGGGCTGCGCGGATGACCGCCAGCGTGAATGCCGCGCCCATGGTGACGAGCAGGAGGCCCTCCAACCGCGAGAGCGTGCCGTCCCAGGCGAAGGCGAGCAGCGTGGCGGCGGCAATGACAATCGCGGGGAGCTCCAGACGCAGGGTCTGCATTTGGATCGCCAGCGGCTGCAATGCGGCGCTGAGGCCAAGGATCAGGAGGATATTGACCGTGTTCGTGCCGGCGATGTTCCCGATCGCGAGCGAGCCGTTGCCTTGTATGGCGGCCTCGATGCCAACGGCCAGCTCCGGCGTGCTCGTTCCAAGCGCAACCACGGTAAGGCCAATCAGCAGGGGTGAAATGCCAAGGCGGGCTGCCAGTGCCGCGCCGCCTCTTACGAGCAGTTCGGCACCGGCGATCAACGCGGCAAGCCCGACACCAATCCAGACGATTGCATGAGCCATTGGCGGTTAGTCTACCTTGCGCCTGGTGGGATCGGGGACGAGAAGGACGTCGCCGGGCACGGCATCGATGATCTTGCGCGCCGTGCTGCCGATCAGGGTCTCATAGACCATGCCGCCGCCATGAGACCCCACCACGGTGAGATGGCGTCGCGAATTCTCGGCATAGTCCGCAGCAGCCCCTCGGGCACGCCATGTTCGATCATGCGGCTGACTTTGCGCGCGGCGTCGGGCGCGATCCCGGCTTCGGCCAGGAACTTGTCGGCCGCGTCCTTGCCATATCCTTCGAACTGCTTCTCGACCTCGGCGCGACCAAGATAGCCGGCAAAAGGCACGTCATAGGCGTGAAAGAGCGAGATGCCTGCCTCCGGGAAGAGCCGGACGGCCGTCTCAAGCGCAACGCGGGAGGATGCCGAGAAATCGGTGGTTACGAGCATGGTGCGATAGGGCTCGAAAGCACGGTCGCGAACGATCAGGACCGGAACGGGAGATTTGCGGATCAGCCGGTCAACGGTGTCGCCGAGGAACATGCGCGCGAGCAGTTCGTCGCGGGCGACGCCGGTAACGATCAGATCCGCATGGGACGCCCGGGCAGCACCCAGGACCACCTCGGCTGGCGAGCCCGTCTCGACGTGAACGACGATGTCGATGCTTGGATCCTCGCGGACCAGATCCCTGTAGATGCGGTCGCGCGCCTTTCGAACCGGATCGAGCGGGCGGCGCCAGGACGGTAGGTCGCGCAGACTCCCGAACAGAGGAGAATCTTCAGGCGGAGCAAGCGCGTGAATGACGGTGAGTTCAGCCTGCCACGCCTTGGCGACCAGCAGGGCACGATCAAGCGCACGGTCGCAGCGATGACTGAGGTCGGTCGCCAAGGCGATGCGCCTGGGAAAAGTGCCCTGGGTCATATTTCGTTCTCCTAGTCGTTGAGTTCCTCGAACCAGCCCAGCCGCCGCATGACGTGCTTTTCGACCTCGAGCAGGAGCATGAGAGCCGCGCCGGCGACCACAAGCAATGCGAGGTCGGCGAAAGTGAGCGGTCGCGAGTGGAAGATCGCGTTCATGAACGGGGCGTAAGTGAAGAGCGCCTGGCCCAGGATGAGGACCGTGATCGCGATCAGCACGGCGGGGGTGCCTACGGTGCCGCGCCAGGTCAGGGACGTCATATGCAGATAGCGGACGTTAAAGAGATAGAAGATCTCCGCGACGATGAACATGTTGACGACCATCGTGCGCGCGACTTCAAGCCCGCGGCCCTGATCGAGCGTGTAGAAGAAGATGCCGAGCGTGACCGCGGCGAACAGCACCGACACCAGCACGACGCGCCAGAGGAGGAAGGGTGAAAGCAGGGGCGCGCCGCGCTCGCGCGGACGGCGCTGCATGGCGCCGGGCTCGGTGGGTTCGAAGGCGAGCACCAGACCAAGGGTCGCGGCGAGGATGAGATTGACCCACAGGATCTGGGTTGCCGACATCGGGAGGGCAAACCCCAGCAGGATGGCCAGGACGACGGCCAGTGTCTCGCCGCCGTTTGTGGGGATTTCCCAGGAAATGACTTTCCTGATGTTGTCATAGACGGTCCGGCCCTCGCGCACGGCGCTGACGATCGATGCGAAATTGTCGTCGAGGAGCACCATCGAGGCGGCCTCCTTCGACGCCTCGGTCCCCTTGATGCCCATCGCCACGCCGACATCGGCCTGCTTGAGCGATGGGGCGTCGTTGACGCCATCGCCGGTCATGGCCACGATATTGCCTTGGGCCTGCAGAGCGCGGACAATGCGCAGCTTGTGTTCCGGACTGGTCCGGGCGAAAACGGAAATCCGGTTGACGGCCTGCTCGAGTTCCTCGTCCGAGAGTTTCTCAAGGTCCAGGCCGGTCATCACCTGGGGGTCATCGGCAAGGTCGAGTTGACGCGCGATGGCAAGAGCCGTCGCGGCATGATCGCCGGTGATCATCTTGACGGCGATCCCGGCCGAGCGGCACTCCGCGATCGCCTCCCTGGCTTCGAGGCGCGGCGGGTCGATGAAGCCGACAAGGCCAAGCAACTCGACGCCCGCCATGACGTCCTCGAATGCGATGCGATGCGTACCCGCCGCCATGGCCTTGGCGCCGAACGCCAAGACGCGCTCGCCTTCGGACCCAGCCTGCGCGATGGCATTTTCCCAATAAGCGCTGTCGCCTGGCGAGGTCATCGCGAAGATAGCCTCCGGCGCGCCCTTGATGAACAGTGTCATCGCGCCGTCAGGTCCGCGACAGAGCGTCGCCATGAAGCGGTGCGCGGCATCGAATGGGATCTCGTCGATCCGTTCCCATTCCGAACGCTCCAGTTCCGGATCGACGCCTGCCTTCGCGGCCAGCGCGCACAGCGCGCCTTCCATGGGATCGCCCTCGACGCGCCATTCCTCTCCGACCTTGCGCAGCGACGCATCGTTGCACAGGAGACCGCAGCGGATCAGCGGCATCGAAGCGGCCATGGCCTCGGCCTGGTCGCCAGCGCCCACGACCTGGATATGGCCTTCCGGGACATAGCCTGAACCGCTGGCGAGCATGGTGCATCGCGCCGAAATGATCCGGCGGGCCGTCATCTCGTTGCGGGTCAGCGTACCGGTCTTGTCCGAGCAGATCACCGAAGTGGCGCCGAGCGTTTCAACCGCTGGCAGCTTGCGGATGACGGCGTTCCGGGCCGCCATCCGGCGCACGCCGATGGCCAGCGTGATGGTGATGACCGCGGGCAATCCTTCCGGCACGATGCCCACCGCCAGGGCGACGACGGCGATCAGGGCATCGACCCAGTCGTAGCTGCGCGCCAGGACAGCGAACGCAAACAGCGCCAGGCCCCCCGCGAGCACGAACCAGGTGAAGCGGCGGGCGAACTGGTCGATCTGCGTCAGGAGGGGCGTCGCCATCACCTCGACCGACTGGATCAGCGAGCTGATCCGTCCGATCTGCGTATGCGCGCCTGTCGCGACAGCGATACCGTTCGCTTGTCCCGCAGCGACCAGGGTGCCGGAGAAGGCCATGTTCTGCCGGTCCGCAAGAACCGTTTCCGCAGGCAGCACCGCCTCGTGCTTCTCGGCCGCGACCGACTCCCCGGTCAGCAGAGCCTCATCGATCAGGAGGCGGCGGGCGTGGAGCAACCGGAGATCGGCCGGGACGCGATCACCGGCTTCGATGAGAACGAGGTCGCCCGGGACAATTTCTGCGACCGGGATCGTCAGCCGGGCGCCATCCCGGATGACGCTCGCCTTTGGCGCGATCATCTGCTGGATCGCCTCAAGCGCCTGTTCGGCCTTCCCTTCCTGAATATAACCGATGATCGCATTCACGATGACGACGGCCACGATGACCGACGCATCGATCATATGGTCGAGCAATGCGGCCGCGAGCGCGCCGGCGAGCAGGACGTAGATCAGGGTATTGTTGAACTGGGCCAGAAAGCGCAGCAGCGGACTGCGCCGGGATGCCTTGGGTAGCGCATTGGGACCGAAACGGGCAACTTGCCGGTCGACCTCCCCATGGGAGAGGCCGGTGAGGTCTACATCAAGAACCCTGGCGATCTCGCTGCTCGATAATGCATGCCAGCGCATTTCTTCCAAATCGACAGGCGCCGACATCAAGCCTCCTTCAGACAGTTTGGGCCATGGGTATCTGGCACAGGGATGCGCGGCTCGGTCACCACTTTGTTGCGTTCCTGAGCTGCGCTCCGATGCCCTCCAGTTTGATAAATGCGGGGTCAACTAGCCGGACGGGCCGGGTGGACCGCAATCCGGTTATATCCGTAGAGACGCCGCTGCCGTCGACCGATAATAAACAATGCTGCCCATGCGCGCGCTGGAGCGGCGCGCCGAGGCAATCGAGGTTCACGGAACACAGCAGTTCTTCACATCTTTAACGGTCTCGCAGGAATCCGGGGCAGCCCCGCATTTGCGAGGATGACGCGCTATGCCGGACCCGCTAGGAACGATCACGATCGCATCTCGACACAGGAAGACGAAATCCATGAATAACACTGATCTTGCCGAAAAGATCGCCGCCGAACAGGGGATCACCAAGGCTGACGCGCGCAAGATTGTCGATGCGATATTCGCAGGGATTGGCGAGGCGGCGGCCAAGGGCGAGGAAATCGCGCTCAACGGGTTTGGCAAGTTCAAGGTCAAGGAAAGCCCGGCGCGGGAGGGCCGGAACCCGGCCACTGGCGAACCTATGACCATCAAGGCATCGCGAAAGATCAGCTTTTCGGCGGCCAAAGCCCTGAAAGACAAACTCAACCCGTAAGCGCCTTCGGCTATCGCTCTGCTTAGCCAAAGGCCAGTGAACCCTGGTGTTGTCGTGGAGGGGCTGCCTCGAAACGGCCTGCTTGGAGAAGCTTTCGAGCGATCGGTGAAAGCGTGTAGACCGCCTGGCGTTGACCGCCTCGATTGTGGTGATCGACGCGGTAGCCTTGATAGTGCCTGCTTAGGATACCTGCGCGAACAAGATCGGACACCGCGCGGCTCACATTCGTCTTGCCGGATGCGCGAACCCGCCTCCGGACCTCAGCATCGATTTCGCACTCAGCGTCGACGGGATTCTGGGGCAAGGTTCCCGCCTCCTCCATCTCCTGGCGAACACGGTTCGCCAGAGCCATCCTGCGCGGGTAGCTGCTGCCCATCGGCATGAGCGCGTCACACAACCACTCCCGGATAGGGATGGCGCGCCCTCCTTCGAAGACGAGCGGGCCGGCGTTGCCATTGGGTCCAGCGATCTTCGCAATCAGATCGAGGATCATGTAAGCGTAGCGAGGCCGCGAGGAGGTTTGCGAAAGCAGTTCGACAAGACCGGGCATATCGAGCGGCCTGGCATTACGATCGGATGTAAGACGGGTCTGGAGCATGTGAGAATCATGCACAGGCAGAACGAAAAGTGAATCCCTCCATTGGCTCCAGGTACCATTTGTCGGCTATGACACTTTGCCGATGGGTAAAGTGTCACAGATGCCCGTTTGCAGTCAGGATGAACTTGATTCATTCTCGGTGCTGGCGCGCCAGGACAACCCAGAGCGACGATCATCCTTGTCCAGAGGCCATAACAAAGCCTCCTCCCGGAGCCGCAGGAGCGGAACGCAGCCCCTAGTGTGCAAAAAGCAACGGGAGCGATGCGCCACTAATCAGATCACGGGTGACGCCGCCAAGGATCATTTCGCGCAAGCGCGAATGCCCGTAGGCACCGAGGGCGAGCATGGCCGCGCCGCTCCGCCGGGCGGCCGTCACGAGCGCGTCGCCATCCGCCTCATCGCCACCGCGAACCGGTACCACCCTCGATACAAAGCCGTGCCGGGCAAGGTGGCGGGCTATGTCGGCACCCGGCTCCGATCCATGCCCCTTCAAGGTTGGTTTTGCGTCGAGAACAAGGATATCAATGCTTGCTCCTGGAGACGCAAAGGTTGTCGCATCGCGAAGGGCATGCGTTGCTTCCCGAGTAGCATTCCAGCCGATCGCGAGATGTTCGATCGCTCTTGCCTTGTAGCCGCCTGGCAGGATCAGGACAGGGCGGCCCGATGAAAACAGAATACTCTCGGCGGTTTCGCGGCGGATCGGCGGGTGGTCATAGCTGTCGGCCGGCCCGATAAGAACAACGTCAGCATAGCGGGCATAGACCGCCGTCTTGACGAAGATCACCGATGGTTGGTCTGAAATCGTGCGTATCTCGACATTGGTGGAACGCGCGAGCGCGCCGATGCGCTCCTGCTTGGCCTCCACTGCTTCGGTGTAATCCTGCAGGAAGGCATAAGGCCGCACGATCGTGAAAGCGTAGTCAGCCGATGGAAGCGCCGAGAGAATGACCACGGACAGGCTGGCCTTGTGGAACTCCGCAAAGCCAAGAGCGTCTCGTAGGAACTGTTCGTCCTTGTCGCCGGTATCCACAACCGCGAGGACATCCTTGATGGCCATGCTTTCCTCCAAAGTGCGGGACGTTTCTACCCAGCGCCGCCGTTCGGTTCATTTGGGTGTTCTACGTAATCCTTTCGCATCGATGGCCGCGAACTGGCCTGCCAGCGCGTCGCCGAGTATCGAAGCGAGCGTGATCGCATTGCTCGAATGCGGGATGCTGTCGGTCGTCACCAAGCGGCAGCCGAGGCCCCGGAGCATTGCTTCGGCATCGGATGCGAAGAGGCCATGGACCGCGAGGCAAATCGGCGCGGGGAACCCCTGCTCATGGATCTCCCGCGCAGCGTTCGCAAGGGTATGGCCCGATGAGATGACATCATCGACGAGGATCGGCGTTCGTCCTTTCCAGGCCGAAAGGTTCGACGCCGCAATGAGGACATCGCGGTCGCCCCGGCGCGTCTTCGTAAACACCACATGCGGCGCGCCGATATGCCCGGCGATGGCGCCCGCCCATTGTTCGCTCTCGCTGTCGGGACCGATGATGAGCGGCGCCTCGACATGATCGCGAATCCATTCCGCCAGAAGCGGGGACGCGGCGAGCGCTTCGGTTTCGATCGAATAGACCTCCTGCAGATTGCCGTACCGGTGCAGATGCGGATCAACCGTGACGAGCCCGTCAAATTCGGCGGAGAGCAGTTGGGCAAACTGGCGCGAGGTAAGCGCTTCGCCATCATTGAACCGGCGATCCTGCCGCAGATAGGCAAGATAGGGCGCCACGAGGTGGACGGATCGCGCACCGTTCTCGCGCAGCAATCGCGCCGTGAAGAGCAACTGCAAAAACCGGTCATCGGGGTGTGCGAGCGTACACACCACCGCAACAGCGCGCCCCGCAACGGTTGAATGGAGACGAATATAGCTCTCACCATCCGGGAAACGGCGTAATTCAAGCTTCCCGACCGCGCTTCCGATACGCTCGGCGATCGCGTTGGTCATACGCTCGTTCCCGAGCATCGGAAACAGCATCATGGTCATGGGACGATCACGATCATATCCGGATTGGAAGCGGCGTAGGTCAGGGCGTAAGCCATTTCCCCCTGCGACTGCGCATGAAGGGTCAGCAGGGGTTGACCAGCGATGATATCGTCGCCGAGGCTGACATGCAGGCGCATCCCTGCCGCCGGCACGTCTGGAGCGCCGGCGAGCTTTGCCAGGCGGGCAATCCGGCGATTATCGATATGCGTAACCCGGCCACTGTGGGTTGCCGCGATCGGGTGTGTCAGCCTGGCCGTGGGCGGCGTTCGCATTCCGCCCTGAGCATCGCATATACGCTGGAATTTCTGCCAGGCGCTTCCATCAGCCAGGGTGCGTTCGGCGAGCGCCCTTCCCGTCCCTGCCGCAGCCGCCTCGCCGATTTCCAGGAGGACGCCCGCAAGGATGCAGGCGCGATCGCGCAGATCCATGGGTGCGTCCGGGTCTCCCGTCAGCACGGCGATGACTTCGCGCGCCTCGAGCGCGGGGCCGATCGCCCGGCCGACCGGCTGTGTGCCGTCGGTCTGGACGCAGTAGGTGACGATGCCGAAGCGCGCCGCAACGGCACTGAGCGTTGCCGCCAGCCGGTCCGCCGCGGCGGCGCTGCGAACTTTCGCGGTGGGCCCGACCGGAATGTCGAGAACGACATGGGTGGCTCCCGCCGCAATCTTCTTCGACAGAACCGATGCGATCAATTGTCCTTCGGTATCGATATCGAGCGCGCGCTCGACGCTGATGAAGATATCATCGGCAGGGCTCAGGCGGACCGCACCGCCCCAGGCGAGGCACCCGCCTTCGGAGGCTACCACGCGTTGCATGGCCTCGAGGTCAAGGTCGACCTGGGTGAGCGTCTCCATGGTATCGGCGGTACCGGCCGGGGAGGTAATCGCGCGCGACGATGTCTTGGGCATGGTGAGGCCGCAGACAGCCGCGATGGCGACAATGATCGGCGTCGTCCGGTTACCGGGCAGACCCCCAACGCTATGCTTGTCGACGACGATCTCGCTCGGCCAGCTGAGGCGGTCGCCGGCGTCGACCATGGCTTTAGTGAGGAAATAGGTTTCATCATCGTCGAGCGGGAGAGCAGCCGTCGCCGTCAGGAACGCGGCCAGATGCACATCGGTATAGCGCCCGGCAACGACGTCTTCGACAATATGGCTCAAGGCAGCGGCGTCCAGCCGATGCCCATAGATGCGCTGGCGAACGCAGGCAATCGATTCAAGTGGCGGTGCATGCCCGACTTGCAGGATGGCCCCCTCCTCGGCGCCGAGCGCCTTCCATGCCGCTTCGGAGAGACCGATTTCGTCGCCAGCGAGAAATTCGCCATCGACCTGATAAAGCGTTGCCGCAATCGGCTGGCTGCCGTTGCGGATATAGACTTGGGTATGCGCTGCCAGTCCTTCGGCATGGCAGACCGGGCTGTCGGTCCGCATCACAGCGACCAGCTCATGGTGCGTGTGTAAGTGAAGACGGCGCGCCCGGGCGAAGGACGGCTCGATCTGCCCTGATACGCCCAGGTCCTGTAGCGCGGACTGTGCGCCGATGAGGTCGCCGCGCTGATCCTCGATCACGCGGCGATGACCACCTTCAGGGCCTGGGAAGCGGCCGCATTCGAGAATGTCTCATAGGCGGCGAGGATGTCATCAAGCGCAAAGTGATGGGTAATGAGTTGTTCAGGCTGCAATCGCTTCGCTTCGACCGTCTTGAGAAGCATCGGCGTGCTGACGGTATCGACCAGACGCGTCGTGATCGTGATATTGTGCGACCAGAGCTTCTCAAGATGCAGATCGACTTTCGTGCCGTGCACCCCAACATTGGCGATCACCCCGCCCGGCGCGACGAGCTCCTCGCACAGACTGAAGGTCGCAGGCACGCCAACCGCCTCGATCGCCGCATCGACGCCCTTATCATCCGTCAGGTCGCGAACCAGGCGCACGACGGCATCGCGCGAGCTGTTGAACGTATGCGTGGCGCCGAACCGGCGCGCAACAGCAAGACGATTGTCGTCAAGATCGATCATGATGATGAGGGCCGGCGCATAGAACTGCGCGGTGAGCAGGGTCGCAAGACCGATCGGGCCGGCGCCCACGATCGCCACGCTGCTTCCCGGCGCGACCTTGCCGTTGAGGACGCCGCATTCATAGCCGGTGGGCAGGATATCACTGAGCATGACGAGCGCTTCCTCATCCGCTCCGGCGGGTACCGGATGGAGGCTGTTGTCGGCATGAGGGATGCGGACGAATTCAGCCTGCGTCCCATCGATGGTATTGCCCAAGGCCCATCCGCCGTCGGTGCAGTGCGAATACATGCCGCGACGGCAATATTCGCAACGCGCACAGGACGTGATGCAGGAAATGAGGACATGATCACCAGCCTTGAAGCTGCCGACCGCCGTACCGACTTCCTCGACGATCCCGACGCCCTCATGGCCAAGAACTCGGCCCGGTTCACAAGTGGGGACATCGCCCTTGAGGATATGCAGATCGGTGCCGCAAATCGTCGTTTTCGTTATCCGTACAATCGCGTCGGTCGGGGCCTGAATCTCGGGCCTGGGGCGTTCGTCGAGGCTTTTCCCACCAGGACCGTGATAAACCAGAGCTTTCATGACATCCTCCGTTCGCAATCATTTGGTCGCAGCCAGTCATCAATGCACGAAGACGATCGGTAATCGTTGGTGCGCGATCAGTTCACGGGTCACGCCGCCCAGGATGAATTCCAAGGCTCGCGAACGCCCATAACCCCCGATGACGAGCACGTCGGCGCGGCTCTCAAAGGCAAAAAGTTGCAGAGCAGCCGAGGTTCCATGCTCCGCTGAAGCAATCGCGTGAACGAGGGCATTATGGCCATGGCGGGTGATATGGCGGGCAATCCGCGTTCCCGGCGCGGGCTGACCGGATTTATCGCCGTCGAGCGAGTCTACCACGACGACGTCGACCGTCGCGCCGGGTTCGACCAGGTCGAGAACCGTCCGCGCAGCCCGAAAGGCTTCAAGCGACGCATTCCATCCAAGTGCGGCATGAGTGATGGGCGCCGGTCTCCAGGCCGCCGGCATCACCATTGTGGGCACGCCCGCGAACATGAGCGCCTCGGTGATGTGGCGACGCAGGCCATCGCTCTGCCAGCCCCCTGTTCCGGGGACGAGGACGATATCTGCATACTGCCCTTCCGCCTTGGCAAGCCCGGGGAGAAGGCCAGGCGCTTCGAACAGCGCATGGACCTCGACGTGAACCGGCGCGCCTGCGACACGCTCGCGAACCGCCGCGACATGCTCTTTGCGCTGGGCCTCCGACGCCTCCATCGCTTCGGCATATGCCATCGGATCGACTGCTGCCGCCCAGGCGAGATTTTCGGTCACGACGACGATCGCGAGCGTTGCGTCATAAAGACCCGCGTAAGCGACCGCCTGATCGACCCCAGTCAGCGATGCAGGTGTGCCATCGACGACGGCGAGTACGTCCTTGATCGATATGTTCTTGCTCATGACCGCATCATGGTTCCGAATGATCGGCCTCGCACTCCGTAACATTACCATGAGCCGCCGAGACGCCGAACAGGTCGTGAATCATGCGAACATCATTCCTGACGTTGATAATTTCCCGGCTCTCCGGGAAGGAGAACGGCCGCGCCGACCAGAGCCCCTGCGCGAAGGCGCTCAAGCGCAATGTTGGCGTCAGCAAGGCGGAAGGTTGTCGTGACCGTCCTGACCCGAGCCTCTTGTGCGACTTCGAAAAAGCTCGTCCCATCGTCGCGGGTGAGATTTGCAACCGAGGCGATCGTGCGTTCGCCCCAGAGATCGGCATAGGGGAATGCGGGGATGTCGCTCATGTGAATGCCGGCACAGATGACCCGCCCTCCCTTGCGGATAGCGCGAAGCGCGACAGGGACCAGCGCACCGACCGGCGCGAAGAGGATCGCGGCATCGAGTTCCACAGGGGCCGGCTCATCCGATGATCCGGCCCACGCGCAGCCAAGCGACCGCGCAAAGTCCTGGCCCTCGCGATCGTCCGCTTTGGTGAAGGCGTAAACCTCCCTGCCCTGCCAGATGGCGATCTGCGCGATGATATGCGCCGCGGCGCCAAAGCCGTAGAGTCCAAGACACCGCCCTTCGCCGGCGGCACGCAGCGAGCGCCAGCCGATCAGGCCAGCACACAGCAGCGGCGCCGCCTCTTCATCCGAATAGAGGTCGGGGATTCGGAAACAGAAATGAGCATCGGCGACAGCATGGGTCGCATAGCCGCCGTCGCGCGTGCATCCCGTAAAGCCGGGCATGTCGCACAGATTTTCACGGCCCGAGCGGCAATAGTCGCAACGCCCGCAGCTATGGCCCAACCATGGAACGCCGACCCGGTCGCCCGGCAGGAACCCGGTCACACCCTCCCCAATCGCGGCGACGATCCCGACAATCTCATGGCCCGGGATAATCGGAAGCTGGGCCGTTACTTCACCATCGACAATGTGAAGGTCAGTCCGGCACACACCGCAGGCGATCACCTTGATGAGCAGTTCCCCTGGTCCCGGATCTGGAATCGCGCGGGCGACAAGACGCAGCGGACCGCCCACCGCGCCGAGTTCCATCGCCCACATCTCCGTCATCGAAAGACGTCCTTTCGGGGATATAATTATCAGCCCATCATTGAAGCTGCTTCGAGACAATGACGAGGGTTGCGTCATCCGGATAGGCCTTCACCGTGAAGCCCGAGTCCCGTTCCACTTCAATCGCCTTCTGGTTCAGCCGGCTTTCGACTGCCTCCAGCGTGCGGCAGCCACGCGTCTTCGCATAGTCTGCGGCGAGGTTGAGAAGCGTCCAGCCTACGCCTTGATGCTTATAGTCCGCACGGACCGCGATCGCCACCTCGGCGCGTTCTCCCGATGGTTCGATTGCGATCATGGCCGATCCGACCAGCGTCCCGTTGTCCGCGAAGGCCAGGAAATCCTCAGTCTGCTTGTGGTCGACATCGATCATGGACGCGATCTGGTCGTCAGAGACCTTGAGCATTGCTGTGAGGAAACGGAAGCGGAGATCTTCCGGGGTAACCCTGTCGAAAAAATCTCGGAGCAAAGGCCCATCGTCGCGCGTAACCGGCCTTAAGGACAGGCTGAGACCCGATCGGGTCACCACCTCGGTGAAGGACGCTATATCGGACATATGATCACCTCATCTGCGATATTGGCCATGTCGAGAGGACGGTAAGTTGCCGGCACCACGGCGCGCGCCTTTTCACACGATCCCAAGGCGCCGTCAGCCGGAATGATGACTCCTCCGTCGACGATGCGGCAGGGAGGATAGCTGACCGTTGACCTCAGCGAGCCTAGGAAGTGTACGTAACCGAAATGGAAGTTCGCTGTTTGTGGTAAAGGGACAACGGTGATGCCCATCGACCGGGGCCCATCTTGCACCACTGCTCGGCTGCGCCCATCACGGGCACAGCCTGATCTGTCATTCATTCGTCCAGAAGGACACGGAGAATGTCGGCTCGGCTGATGAGGCCGACCAGCTTGCCGTTCGAAATCACCGGCAGTCGCTTGACCCCGTGTCGTTCCATCAAGCCGATCGCATCGGTGAGCGAAGCATCGCCGTCGACCGTCACGAGTTCGGTCGACATGAGATCTCCAACTCGCGTCGAATCCAGTGCATCCCTTCGGACCTCCGGCCCGGCATCGAACAACGAGTCCAGCCGAAACGAGTCCGTCGACTTCCGGAAGAAATCGCCTTCGGAAAGGATGCCATGAAGTTCGCCATCACCATCCACCACCGGCAAGCCGCTGATGTTGTGGTTGCCCATGCATCGGATTGCTTCCGCCAGGGAGCTTACCGGGGTGACGGTGGCCGCCCCGAGCGTCATGATGTCGCTGACTTTCATGCCTTGGTCCTTCCGCATTCCCTGTGGCTCAGGCGTTGGCTTCAGCGTTGTTTGCGACCGGCACGCCAGCAGCATTGGCGAAGGCCTGGAGCGGCGACAGGAAGAAGGCGCGCAAAGGCGCAAAGGCAACAGACAGCTGCGCCGTCTCGCTTTCCGGCGAGAAGAGGTCCCCGGCGGTTTCCTGCCATTCTTCGAACGCCGCCTTTGTGTCGGCGATGAGGGCCTGACGGTTCTGCTCCACCTCCTGGGCCACTTCGGAAAGCTTGCCCGGCTCGAGGAAGGCGCCCAGCGCATGGGCCCCGATCGCGGCCTGCCGCGCGCCGGTGGTGCGCGCGATATCAAAGAACTTCAGCGCGAGTTGGCGGTTGGCGCCGGCGACCGCCAAGACCTGATCGAGTGGAAATGCCATCGTTGGATCCCTTCCATGATGATATCCGCAAGACGAGCCTGTCACCGGGCCGCAACCATCGGTTGCAATCATGTGAAGGTTCTTTCCCGCGGAAACACAGGTCCTGTACCCTGATTGGCGCCATGAAGAGAATGGGGATGTATACGTATCGGTCGGCCGCTGCCGATCGGATAGGGGCGGCAGACGCTAAAGCATGACCCACGCGCGGCAGGTTGATGATGAATAACATAGAGCATGTTGCCACCGACCCTCTCGACGGTATCAGCCAGACCCTCGATCGCGCGGCGGCTGCTGGCATCGCGCACCTGACGCACGGGCTGTCGCCGGTGACGATGATGCTCGCGGCAACGGACTGGATGCTGCACCTCGCCAGCGCGCCCGGCAAGCAATTGCAATTGGGCGCCAAGGCCTTGAGAAAATGCTGGCGTTTGTCCGATTATATCGGACGAAGCCTCAGCAATCCCGATGCCACCCCCGCGATCGAGCCTCTGCCGCAGGATCGCCGGTTCATCGATCCGGCATGGAAGGAGCCGCCCTTCAACCTGATCGTCCAGGCTTTCTTGCTGAACCAGCAATGGTGGCACGCCGCGACCACCGGGATCGGCGGGGTAAGCAGGCACCATGAGGAGATCGTCGAGTTCGCGGCCCGCCAAATCCTCGATGTCTTTGCGCCGGCCAATTTCCTTGCGACCAATCCGGTCCTGCAACGCAAGATCGTCGAAACCGGCGGGCGGTGCGTCGTCGATGGCTTCCATAACCTCATGGAGGACATGCAGCGCCTGGCGCGCGGCGAGCCGCCCGTGGGCGCGGAGGCCTTTCCCGTCGGCGAGAAGGTGGCGACGGCCAGGGGGAAGGTTGTCTATCGCAACGCGCTCATCGAACTCATCCAGTATGAGCCCACGACGGAGACCGTGCGCCCCGAACCGGTCCTGATCGTCCCTGCCTGGATCATGAAATATTATATCCTCGACCTCTCGCCGGAAAATTCACTCGTACGCTGGCTGACGGATCAGGGCTTCACCGTGTTCATGATCTCCTGGCACAACCCCGGCAAACAGGACCGCGGCCTCGATCTTGAGGACTATCGCCAGCTGGGTCCGATGGCCGCGCTGGACGTCATCGACACGATCGTGGGCGGTCAGAAGGTGCATGCCGCCGGTTACTGCCTTGGCGGCACGCTGTTGTCGATCGCCGCGGCGGCGATGGCGCGAGACGGTGACGAGCGGCTCGCCAGCGTCACCCTGCTGGCGGCCCAAACCGAGTTCAGCGAGCCGGGTGAGCTTGGTCTGTTTATCGACGAAGCCCAGCTCAACGTGCTCGACAACATGATGTGGGGCCGCGGCTATCTCGACGGCGCGCAGATGGGCGGTGCATTCCAGATTCTGCGGTCGAACGATCTCGTCTGGTCGCGCGTGCTCGGCACCTATCTCATGGGCGAACGCGAGCCGATGAGCGATCTCATGGCCTGGAACACGGACGCAACGCGCATGCCCTATCGCATGCACAGCGAATATCTGAACCGCCTGTTCCTGAACGACGATCTGGCCGAAGGAAAATACAAGGTCGATGACCGCACGATCACGCTGTCGGCGATCGATACGCCGATGTTCGTGGTCGGCACCGAGCGCGACCATGTCGCCCCGTGGCGTTCGGTCCACAAGATCCACCTGCTGACCAGTGCGGAGATCACCTTCGTGCTCACCAGCGGCGGGCATAATGCGGGGATCGTTTCCGAACCGGGTCACAAGGGCCGCTCCTATCGGGTAATGACGCGCGAGGCGTGCGGACCATCCTATGACCCCGAGGCCTGGCTGGAACGGGCGGAAGGCAAGGCGGGGTCCTGGTGGACCGAGTGGGGCGCATGGCTCACGGCGCGCTCGGGAGCGCTGAGCGCGCCTCCGGCCATGGGCGCGCCCGACAAGGGCTTCACGCCCCTTGGCGACGCGCCCGGCCGATATGTCCTGGAGAAATAAGCGAATGACCGACGAGACGTTTATCGAGAACCGGACGTTCGACGAGATCCGGATCGGCGACACGGCAAGCGTGTCCCGCACCCTGTCGGAGAAGGACATCCAACTATTCGCGCTCGTCTCCGGTGATGTGAACCCTGCGCATCTCGATGCCGACTTTGCGCAGACGGATTTCTTTCAGCGGATCATCGCCCATGGCATGTGGGGCGGGGGGCTCATCTCGGCGGTGCTCGGGACCGAGCTGCCCGGACCGGGAACGATCTATCTCGGGCAATCGCTGCGCTTCACGCGCCCGGTGGACATAGGCGACGTCATCACGGCATCCGTCACGGTGACGGAAAAGAAGCCCGAGGGCTGCATCCTCATCCTCGACTGCCGCTGTGTGAACCAGAACGGCGAGACCGTTATCGCCGGGCAGGCCGAGGTCCGCGCGCCAAGCGAAAAAGTGCGCCGCCCGCGCCTGACGCTCCCCGACGTTCGTGTCGCCACGCATGATGGATACCGGCGTTTGATCGAGCAGACGCAGGATGGAGAACCCATCGCCACCGCAGTCGCGCACCCGTGCAGCGCGGCGGCGCTCGCGGCGGCGGTGGATGCCGCGGAAACACGGCTGATCGTACCGATTCTCGTCGGCCCGGAAAAACGGATCCGCGCCGCTGCCGAGGAAGCGGGGAAGGACATTTCCGGCTACCGCCTTGTGCCTGCCGATCACAGCCACGATGCGGCCGCGAAGGCCGTGGCGCTCGTGCGCAGCGGCGAGGCGAAACTGCTGATGAAAGGCTCGCTGCATACCGACGAGCTTATGGGCGCAGTCATATCGGCCGCAACTGGCCTCAGGACCGAGCGGCGCATCAGCCATGCCTATGTGATGGATGTGCCGGGACATCCGACGCCGCTCATCATCACCGATGCGGCGATCAACATAGCGCCGTCTCTCAAGGAAAAAGCCGACATCATTCGCAACGCGATCGACCTCGCCCATGTCATAGGCATCGCGGCGCCCAAGGTCGCCATTCTTTCCGCTGTCGAAACGGTGAACCCCGACCTGCCCTCGACGCTCGATGCGGCAGCCCTGTGCAAGATGGCCGACCGGGGCCAGATCAGCGGCGGCATTCTCGACGGCCCCCTCGCCTTCGACAATGCGATCAGCGAGGCGGCGGCGCGGGAAAAGGGCATCGTCTCGCCAGTCGCCGGAAAGGCGGAAATCCTGGTCGTTCCCAACCTGGAGGCTGGCAATATGCTCGCCAAGCAGCTTACCTTTCTGGGCGGCGCCGACGCCGCAGGCGTGGTCCTTGGCGCGCGGGTGCCCATCATCCTCACCAGCCGCGCGGACAGCGAGCGGACACGCCTAGCATCCTGCGCCATTGCGGCGCTGCTTGCGCGCGCCGCCCCGAAAGCCGCGCCCGGGCTCCCGCAGGCTTCCGTATGAAGGCGATCGTCAGCCTCAATTCGGGTTCGTCGAGCATCAAGTTTGCGTTCTTCACCCTGGACGGCGCGGGCCATCCGGAGCGTTCGGCAGGCGGCAAGATCGAGAAGATCGGGATCGCGCCGTCACTGGTCGCGCGCCGGGTCGACGGCACTGTCCTTGTCGAGCGCACATGGGAACAGGGAGCTGACCTGACGCATGCCGAACTCCTCAAGGATCTGTTCGACTGGGCCATAGAGCATCTCGAAGGCCGGGAAGTGATCGCGATCGGGCACCGCGTCGTGCATGGCGGGATGCGTTTCGCCGCGCCGCGCCGCGTCGACGCCGCCCTCCTCACCGAGCTTGACGCGCTCTGCCCGCTCGCGCCGCTCCATCAGCCGCACAATCTGGCCGCGATCCGCGCCATTGCGGCCCTGGCGCCGGATCTTCCCCAGATCGCCTGCTTCGATACCGCCTTTCACCACGACAAGCCCGAGGTCGCCGCGCGGCTCGCGCTCCCCCGCGCGCTGCATGAGCAGGGAATCCGTCGCTATGGATTTCATGGGCTGTCCTACGAATATATCGCCGGGCAGTTGCGAACCATCGACGGGGAGCTTGCCGGCGGGCGGGTGATCGCGGCGCATCTCGGCAATGGCGCGAGCCTGTGCGCAATGCGGGACGGCAAGAGTGTCGACACCACCATGGGCTTCACGGCGCTCGATGGCCTGATGATGGGCACGCGTTGCGGAACGCTCGACCCCGGAGTCGTGCTCCACCTCCAGACGCAAATGGGCCTGAGCCCGGCCGGGATAGACGATCTGCTTTATCGCAAATCCGGCCTGCTTGGCGTGTCAGGCATATCCAGCGACATGCGGATACTGACGGCTGACCCGAGCAGGCAATCCCAGGAAGCCGTCGAACTTTTCATCTGGCGGGCTGTCCGTGAATTCGGCGCGCTCACCGCATCGCTCGGCGGCGTTGACGGCATCGTCTTCACGGCC
Organism: Novosphingobium panipatense; assembly: GCF_900182875.1. Taxonomy (NCBI): domain Bacteria; kingdom Pseudomonadati; phylum Pseudomonadota; class Alphaproteobacteria; order Sphingomonadales; family Sphingomonadaceae; genus Novosphingobium; species Novosphingobium panipatense. The sequence goes on along the minus strand of NZ_FXUI01000024.1, from coordinate 306 downwards.
GGGATCGGCGAGAACCACGCGGAAATCCGCCGGCGTATTTGCGAGCGGTTCGACTGGCTGGGACTGTCGATCGACGACGATGCGAATGCCGCCAATGCCCTTTGCATCTCGGGCGGGGACAGCCGCGTCAAAGTCCTCGTCATTCCGACCGACGAGGAGCGGATGATTGCCGATCATACGCTTGCCGTTCTGCGGTCGGGATCATGATCCGGGCATTGCCGGTGTTGATCACCGCATCTCGCCACCCTCGCCGTCCGTTCTGCGTGGCCAGTTCTATCGCCCCTCGTCACCACCCTCTGACAACCA
>NZ_FXUI01000023.1:0-23979 GCF_900182875.1 Novosphingobium panipatense | reverse complement strand
ACCAGCAGCCCAAGCCCTTCACCTGGGCCGCCGATCCCGACAAAATCATCGCCGCCGTCAAGCGCGGGCACCAAGCGTTAGATTCCATCCACTAGGGGCTATCCAATAGGCGGTTGCGAAACCGTGGCTCGCACCCTAGCATGGCATTAGGGAAAACTGTCTATTTTCAGATGAACAGGTCAAAAATTGAGTATGACAAAACCCGATGCATATAAAGTGTCCAGCGTCGATATTCCGGAGGTTGTTAGCCGAAGGAAATCAATTCAATCCGTAGAAATTGGTGCAAGGGTGCTACTTTCTCTATTGAAAACAGATCCTGGTGGATCTTTTCTTCGCGATGTTGCGTACCATTCTGGGCTGTCCCGCAGTCAAGCACACCGATATTTGCTTGCCTTCGTCAATGCCGGAATGGTAGAGCAGGATGCGTCCAGCGGCCGGTATTCACTTGGTACCCTTGCGGTACGCTTGGGGCTAGGGGCGATTGCAACGCTCGATCCAGTGCGAATCGCCACAAGACACCTTGAGGGACTGCTGAATGAGTTGCAAACGACCGGGTTACTCAGCGTTTGGGGCGACTATGGGCCGACGGTAATTCGCTGGATTGACGGTGGCATCCCACTATTCACTTCAATGCATGTTGGATCCACTTTGCCGTTGCAAGGCTCCTCCACCGGCAGTCTTTTCCTAACCCATTGCCCACCTGCGCAGACTAGAGAGCGCATCGAGATGGAAAGAGCCAAGGGGATAATCGTTAAAGATGCCGATCTGTCCAAGGAAATCCAATCTGTGCGCAAACTTGGATATGCGAGAACATGCGGCTCGGTAGTGCCAGGTCTTGCAGCGGTGTCAGTGCCGGTTTTCGACTCGCAGAATAGCTTGGCCGCGACGATGAGCGTTCTTGCTCGTTCACAGGACAAGACCTATTTCAGCGAGGCAAAGATCGCACGAATTATGGAGGCGGCGCGGCTGGCGAGCGAAGCGATCGGTTGGCCCGGCTCAACTTGAGCTTGTGTACCACCTTTTGCAATGCACTGCACAGTGAGAGCGGCACACCTTGAACTCTTGCTCGCTTGTTGCGGATAGATGACGCTCCGTGGTAGATTCAGGAGAGCAGGGTTAGATGAACCTCGAAAATCCTGCGGCTGGACCCCGCAGTGGTCGCCGGGAATTCATTGCCATGATGGCGATGATACAGGCGCTCCAGTCGCTTGCCTTCACCTCGCTGCTGCCGGCTCTCGGACATATCGCTGCCGATTTTGAGGTTGCCCAATCGAACCAGCGCCAACTGATCATCAGCGTTTTCCTGATCAGTTCGGGATTGAGTTCGCTGATACCTGGAACAATCTCCGATCGCTACGGGCGCAAACCAGTCCTGCTCGGCTACATGGCGTTGTTCGTCATCGTCAATGCGGTTTCGGCGTTGGTGCGCGACTTCCATGTGCTTCTGGCGCTGCGCGCGATATTGGGGTTCGCATCGTCCGGGCTGACGGTGCTGCCGCTGGCGATCATCCGCGATCGCTACGAAGGTGCCGGCATGGCCAAGCTGCAGGCGGTGGTGGCGATGCTGTTCATGGCGGTGCCGACTTTCGCGCCCAGCCTGGGCTATGCGATTCTCGAGCTCGCGGGATGGCGGGCGATCTTCCTGGTGATCGGTGCTTTGGCGCTGGCGGTCACGGGCTGGTTCCTGCTCAGATTGGAAGAAACCAACCCGAAGCAGAACCGGCAGTCGCAGCGCTCGGGCAACTTGCTGGGCAATGTTGCAACGGTGCTCGGGAACCGGATGTCGATCGGCTATGTCATTGGCATGTCCTTGATTTTCGGCGGGCACTTCGGGTTCATCAACAGTTCGCAGCAACTGATCGGCGAGCATTTCGGGGCAGGCTCGGCCTATCCGCTGATCTTCGGCTCGATGGCGGCGACCATGGCGCTGGCCAGCCTGGTCAATTCGGCGATCGTCGAGCGCTTTGGCACCCGGCGGATCGGCCATGCCGCAATTTTCTGCCACCTTGCGGCATCGGTGGGACAATTGCTCCTGGCCTCAGCTCCCGGCGAAACCCTGGTCCAGTTTGTCGTCCTCATGTCTCTCAACATGTGCCTGCTGATTACCGTCTTCGTCAATTTCACTGCAATTGCCTTGCAGCCTTTCGGGCATATTGCCGGCGCGGCCGCATCGGTTCAGGCATTCTTCCGGCTGGTTCTGGGGGCAGGGTTGGGCGGCCTGATAGGTTATGTCTACGATGGCACACCGCGGCCGCTCGCGATTGCGCTGGTCTTGGTCGGGTCGCTGACCTTGGCCCTTGTGCTTTATAGCGAACGGGGTAAGCTGTTCCAGCGCCTCAATCCGTCGAGCCGATAGGCGCTTGCCTCAGGACGAGGTTAATGGCTCCTCAACCGTTTCGGGGATGCCGGGCGCCGCAATATCCGAGACCATCCGCACCCCGTCGATCACGATCGGACTGGCGACCCCGGTTCGCTGGTCGCGCGTGATTGCCATGCCCCGCGCGATAACCTGCGGGTTGGCGAAGACATCGTCGAGTTCGTTGATCGGACCCGCCGGAACGCCGGCGTCCTCGAGCGCGTCGGCCAGCTCCTGCCGGGTCCAGGTTGCAGTCAGCGCTTCGAGCGCGGCCAGCAAGACCTCGCGGTTGCGAACCCGGCCTGGGTTGGTGGGAAAGCGGGCATCGCTATCAAGCCCGACGCCGAGCACCCGGCAGAGGCTGGCGAACTGGCCATCGTTGCCCACTGCGATGACCAGATCCCCGACGCTGGTCGGTAAGGCCTGATAGGGTACCAGATTTGCGTGGCCGTTGCCGACCCGGCGCGGCACGGTGCCCGAGGTCATCCAGTTCAGCGCCTGGTTCGCCATGACGCTTACCTGAGTATCGAGCAGGGTCATGTCGATATGGGCGTTCAGTCCGGTTTCGTGCTGCCGGTTGATTGCGGTGGAGTGGTAATAGGCTGGGCCGAGGTTTTCGCCGCTGTCCGAGACGACAAATGGCGGGCCCCGGTGGCGGGTATCATCGCCGCTGACCGGGCGTTCGATCTTGATCACTTCGGCGCCAAGATCGGCCAGCAGCTGTCCGCACCATGGACCGGCCAGGATCCGGGCCAGCTCCAGCACGCGAACCCCGCTCAGCGGCTTGGCCATGCCACCGGCGGGGGGGACTCCCCACCATTTGACAAGTGTTGAGTTGCGCGGCGGTCCGCTTCGCGCAGCCGTAGGCTACGCTGCGCGGACCACCGCGCAACGGCTCGCTTCTGGAGAGATGAGGCGGTCAATCAGCTCTTCGGGCGAGGGACGGATCGAAGGCGGTTTGAGAGACCAGCATCTTGCAAGCGACAGCGATCAACCAATCGGCGACAGATCGCAATGCGCGTGCATGACCGTGTCCACGGGCACGAAGCGCAGCATATTTTTCTCGGCTCCTGGGGTCGTGTTGAACGGCGACACGAGCCCAGTGATCGACAGCGTTGCGCAGTCGTCCCTGGACCGCCTGCCGCATCAGGACCTCACGCTTCTTCCCGGATCGCTTGGTAATAGGCGCGACGCCAGACAGGCATCGCAAAGCATGATAATCTCGTCGCCGCAGAGCATCGGAAGCCTCTGCGAGCAGCGTGGCGAGAACGATTCTTCCGACGCCCGGCAAGGTTCGCAGGATCGCCACGTCACGCTGCTCCCCGAGCTGTGGTCCAGAGGGTTCCACCGGGACTGAAAGGGCTACTGTCAGCCTGTCGAGTTGAAGCTCTGCGGATGCGATCTGGTAATTGACCAGATCCAGTCGGGCAGCGACGGTTTCAAGTTGGCCCGTTGCGGCTGCAACAGTACCGGCCGCTACGGGGACCGGGATGGTGCGCAACATTTCGAGCACCTGTCGGCCATGCAAACGCCGGCTGCGGTATCGCTTAAGGAGTCTGGCGATGGTCGCTTCATGGACACGGGCAACCTTGGCCGGCGTCGGCACCAGCCGCCATAAAGCGAGGAACCAGGGCGCCGCGATGTCCTGCGACACTTCGAGCAATTGAGGATAATAGCGCCAAAGCAACTCACGCACGCGATGACCCAGGCGCGTACGGTCAAGGTGCAACTCGTCCAGGATACGCGACCATTCTCTCAATTCGACGAGCAGGGGATCGAGCGTGAGCAGCGGCCGAAAGCAATGCGCGTCCGTTCGCAAGGCATCCGCCAGCACCATCGCGTCCCGGCTGTCGTCCTTTGCGCCCGCTGGAGAAAAGCGATCGCGAAAGCGATCCAGCTGTTTGGGATTGATGGCATAGACATGGAATCCGCGTTCCATCAGGCTTTCGACGACCGGACCGTGCGGCACCTCGATCGCGACATGAATATGATCGGGAACCCATCGGTCGCCGCCAGTATCCAGGTCGCGAGTTCCGTCAAACCCGCACCGCCATGCTCAAAGCTGCGTTCGCCGAGCTTGGAGCCATCGGCATCCGTCAATCGAACCTGGTGCGCCTGCGAGGCCCAGTCGACGCCCACAAACCATCGTCTTTCCTGATCCATAACTGTTACTCCCTTCCAGTCGGGGCCAGCCGCGATCTTCGTCTTTCCCTGTATTGGCGTTCACGACGCTTACTCCCTACGGGACGTCATCGCGGCCACCAACCGAGGCACAGGTCCCCCCCAGGTGCTCAAGGCGCAGGGGGGCGAATGGTAGCTCCCGGCAGGCTGGCCCGTCCGCAGCTTACAGCTTGACGGGCCTCAACGAGATACAGGGGGGAGGCGTCTGCCATCCGATCGTCGGCATCGTTTCAGTCCTCTGCTTGCCCGGCGATCCGGGCCGCCCATTCCTTGGCCATGTCGCCGGCCGCCTTAGCCAGCGCGAAGGCATCGATCCCGACCGCGATGAAGCGCGCTCCGCCATCGAGGAATTGCTGCACCAGGCGCTGGTCGCGCGACAGGATGCCGCAAGGTTTGCCGGTTGCCCGGATTCGGGCCAGAGCGCCCGCGGTCACTTCGTACAGCGCGGCGAAATTGCTTTCGCCCAGCAGACCCAGCGACGCGGCCAGATCGACCGGGCCGACGAACAGCGCATCGATGCCGTCGACGGAGGCGATCGCCTCGATGTTTTCCAGCGCCAGCGCGGTCTCGATCTGGACGATGATGCACAGCCGCCGGTTGGCATCGGCGACATAGGCCGGGTAGCGCCCCCAGCGCGCGGCCCGGGCACCGCCGATACCGCGCTCGCCTTGCGGTGGATAGCGCGCAGCCTTGACCATCGCCGCAGCCTGTTCTGCGGTTTCGACCATCGGCACCATGATCGTCTGGGCGCCGAGATCGAGAATTTGGCGGATCGCGATCGGATCGTCGCTCGGAACGCGCACGACCGCCGAGCAGGGCGGATTGGCGTCCACCGCGCGGAGCTGATCGGCGATGCCCGGCAAGGTCTGGGCGCCGTGCTCGGCATCCACCAGCACCCAGTCGTAGCCAAGCCCGGTGCAGATTTCGGCGATGTTCGGGCTTGCCAGCGCGAGCCAGAAGCCGAGCTGCACCGGGCCTTCGCCCAGGCCTTGCTTGAAGCGGTTCGCAGGAGTTTTCATCTGCGCGGCTGCCTCAAACGAACCGGAAACCGATCGCGCCCATCGGCCCGAAATCGGCGTTGAAAACGTCGCCCGGCCGCGCTTCGACCGGACGGGTGAACGAGCCGCCCAGGACGACTTCGCCGGGTTCCAGCGCCTGCCCCCAAGGCGCCAGCCGGTTGGCCAGCCAGGCAATGCCATTGGCGGGGTTGTTGAGCACGCCCGCCGCGATCCCGGTTTCCTCGACCACCGCGTTGCGGCTCAGCATCGCGCCAATCCAGCGCATGTCGACCTTGTCGGGCCGCATCGGCAGGCCGCCGACGATGATGCCGGCGTTGGCCGCATTGTCGCTGATCGTGTCCTGCACCTTGCGGCGGGCGCCGGTTTCGGCATCCACCACTGTCGTTCGGCTGTCGATGATTTCAACCGAAGGGATGACATATTCGGTTGCCCGCAGGACGTCGAACACGGTGACATTCGGGCCTTCGATCCGGCGGGCCAGGACAAAGGCCAGTTCGACCTCGACCTTGGGGGTGATGAAACGGTCGCAAGGGATGTCGCCGCCCTGTTCGAACACCATGTCGTCGAGCAAGGTGCCATAATCCGGCTCGGTGATGCCTGCGACCTGCTGCATGGCGCGCGAGGTGAGGCCGATCTTGTGGCCATGGACCGTCCGCCCGCGCGCGAGCTTGAGATCGACCCATTGCTTACTGATCCGATAGCCATCGGCAATCGTCATGTCCGGATAGCGGGCGGTGAACTGGCGGATTGGCTTGCGGTTCTGCTCGGCGGCATCGAGTTCCCGCGCGAGCTCCGCGACTAGAGCAGGATCAAGCGTTGGTTGCGATTGACCGGATCGAGCGCCGCGATTCGGGCTTGTCATATCCTCTCCCTGATCCTCAAGCATTATGCCAAATGCATTGCACAATAACGAATGGTCGTCTACCACATCCTGCGCCTCCCAACGACCCCTGCCTTGATCGCAAAGGCGGCGGCGAATAGGCACAAGAGCAAACCTGCGGAGATAGAGGATGACCATCGACACAAGCGTGCGGGAAGAAAGGATTACGGGGCGAGGCCTGACTTCGCATACCCTTCTGGCCGGCGATCCGAGCAAGCCGGCGGTGCTGCTGCTGCACGGGGCAGGACCGGGAGCCCATGCCGGATCGAACTGGCTGCACCTGATGCCCGACCTGGCGGAAAACTTCTTCGTGATCGCACCGGACCTGATCGGCTTCGGACAGTCGGTCATCCCCGAACCCTGGCCCGACAATGTCATGGCCTGGATCGGTACACGGGTGGACCAGTGCTTCGGGCTGCTGGACACGCTGGGCATCGATAAAGCCCATGTCGTTGGCAATTCGATGGGCGGTGCGCTGACCCTGCAGATGATGAGCGAGGAGCCTGACCGGATCGACCGGGTGGTGCTGATGGGCTCGATCGGTGCGCCGGGCCCGAAGACGCCCGAACTGGTGCGGCTGCTGTCGTTCTATTCCGATCCGCGGCCCTCGCGCTATCGCCAGCTGATGCACAGTTTCGCCTATGACCCCGACAAGTTCGAAGGCATGGAAGAAATCGTCAAGAACCGCTACAAGATCGCCACCGATCCCGAGATTATGAAGACCGCGGTCAAGATGATCGATTCGATGAAGCAGGGTGTTGATACGCTCAACATGCCGCCGTCGATCCTGTGCAAGCTGCCGCACAAGGTGCTGATCTTCCACGGCCGGCAGGATCGCATCGTTCCGCTCGATACCAGCCTCTACCTGATCGAACACCTCAAGCATGCCGAGCTCTACGTGCTCGATCGCTCCGGCCACTGGTCGCAGCTCGAACGCTGGGACGTGATGCGGCCGATGCTGGAGATTCACTTCGGCGCGCGTTCGTTCTGAGCGCAGCCGGCAGCATAAGCGCCGGGCGCTTGCTTTGCAGAGCAGGGCTGGGCAACCAAGGAAGTGAAGGGGTGGTCGGGCGTCTTGTCTGGCCACCCTTTCCGTTTGAAGGTGCCGCGCATGAATGAATCAGCAACCGATGCCGAAGCCTTCTGGGCGTTTTCGCTCGAGGTCTATGCTAAGCCGCAGGTGGCGGAACTGTGCATTGCCCTACAGGACGAATACGGTTTCGATGTCAACCTGCTGCTGCTGGGCTTGTGGGTGGCGGAGATGCAGCGGAAGGCGCTTGATGCCGAACGGATTTGTGAGCTGCGCGAAGCCGTCGCGCAGCTCAACGACAACCTGGTGCATCCGCTGCGCCGGGCGAGGCGCTGGGCCAAGCCCTCTGATCCCGTTGCCGAAACTCCGCGACACAAGATTTACGGGGCTCTCAAGCAGGTCGAACTAGAGGCCGAACGTCTTGTCCAGGCGGAGATGGTGGAAACTTTGGCGGCAGGCTTGCAACGGGGCGGCGAAACGCCAACGCCCCAAGCAGCGGCAAGGGCGAGCCTGGAGCGATACCGGCAGTCCATCGAAGCGCCCGATTCTGCCACCGCGCCGCTAGCGCAGCTGATCGTCAAGGCGCTCCCTTGGCCGGTATTGCCGGGGTCTGCGCGGGCGGCTCCGCATCCTTGAGATAGGCGTAGATTTCGGCGATCTCTTCGTCGCTCAATTCGGTCGGACGGAATGGCGGCATCTCGATCAGGCCCTGACGCACCACTGCCTTCAGGTAGTCGAGTTCAAGGTCCTTGCGGCCGATCAATGCCGGGACCGGCCGGCCCAGTTGGTCGAGCAACATCGTGGCGGGATGGCCGGGACCAGGATTATGGCATCCTGCGCAGTTCAACGCATAATTCTCAGCACCATCGGGTTTAACTGAATTCGGTGACGTTTTGCAGGCACCGAGCATGGCAACGAGTGAGAGGATAGCCAGCTTGTTCATTTTGTCTCCAACTCCGATAATCGCGGGGCGGCTCAGGCGGATGCGAACAGGCCCGCGGGGTCGAGCGCCTTCTTGATCCGTTCATGCAGGAGTGAGAGTCCCCTGGTTTCGAACGTCTTGTCGACCGCTGCGCGCATTCCGGGTTCGGCGATCGCCTGCCCGAAACCGGCTTCGGCCTGTGCCGCGATCAGCACAGCGGCACATTCGCGGGCCCGGGCGGCACTTTCGATCTGCGTGGTGGCAAAAGGTAGGATCTGGCGATGATTGGCCGAACGCCACATCGCCACGGTTTCGCCAAGATAGTCGAATTCGTGCTTGGCGCAGATGTCGCGCGACAGTTCGTAGAGCCGCATGGCCTCCTCACCATCTACGGGGCTCACCGGGTTGGCGGCAACCGCCTGATCGCCGCTCCATGCCGGAACGAATGCTGGCGCATCGGCCACCACGCCGGTCATGGCGCCAATACGCCACGCCCACAGGCGGGGATCGATGCCCTTGCCGTCGGCGATCACCCGAGCACCGGAGATCGACGAAAACGCCCCCTTGACCATATCCCACAGGATCGGGACATTGCCTGGCAAGCCATAGAGCGCGCCGTAGAGATTCCAGTGGCCCAGGCCCAGCGCCTCGCCCGCAGCGGTTACCGCGCTGGCCGCCATAGGCCCCTTGCCATCATAGTCGCCGCGCTTCTTGCCGAGCAGGGCGGCTTCGTGCAGCGCGCTGCCGACCGCGACGCCATTGGCCACGACCATGTTGAGCTTGAGCGGCCCGAGCACGTCGAGCAGATCGGCCAGCTGGTCTTCCTTGGGCACGGTCACCATGAAGGTCTGGTGGGCTGGCGGTTGCGGCATCATCCACATGCCGACCTTGGTCGGCACCGCGAAATCCGACTGCGTGAACAGGCCATCGACCCAGGGGCCGTAGCCGAACTTGAACAGTTGCCAGCAGGTGCTCTTGGGCATGGCGCCCATGCCCGTCCGCACAAGCTTTCCGTCCGCGAGCATGACCTCAAGCCCGCACTGCATCAGGAAGTGATCGGAGTAGGGGGTGTAGCCGGGCTGACGATGGACGAAGCTTGCGGCCACACTGGCGTCGGGGTTGCCGCCATGGTCGATCCACAGCTTGATGCCCTTTTCCTTGATATGGGCATCGAGCTGGCGGAAGGTCACCCCCGGTTCGACCAGGCAATAGGCCAGCTCCTCGTTCACCTCGAGAATTGCGTTCATGCGCTGGAGGTCGAGGATGATGACCTTGTCCAGCCCTGCCTTTTCGAGGCCGTGGGCGCCGTTGCACACGGGTTGCAGCACACCGCCGGCGGTTCGCGCCGCCTCCAGCGCCTTGGCGAGCTGGGTTTCATCCGCCGGCAAGACGATGCCAAGCGGTGCCGCGCCGCTGATTGCAAAGCGGGCCAGCCCCTGAGGGGTGCGATCGACTGCCGCGGCGCCGATCGCAGCTTCCACCGCGGTCAGCGCGGCCATCTGGCGAGCTTGGTCTGTCATGGGTCCTGTTCCGCCTGTCTATTGCTGGAGAATCTTCACGTAACGATCGAGATTGGCTGCATCGACGGCGAAGTGCGCCGAACGAATCCCGATGCCGATGGCGCTGTCCGGTTCGCTGTCGCGCCACGAAAAGCAGCAAGTCGGGCAACGGTGGATGGTCCACACCACCTTGCCGCCTTCCTTGCCTTGATAGTCAGCGAGGGCGCCGCCGGTCGCGCAGCGCGGACAGACCGTCTTGCTCATTGCAAAGCTCCCAGTTGCATGGCCCGGATCTTCTTGCTCAGCTCGTCAATGTCCGGCCCGGTCGGAGGGGTGACCAGATGCGCTTCGCCGACCGGGTCGGGGGGCAGGTAGCTGGTCGCGTCGATAATCAGGCGATGACCCTTGCCGGGAACGACGGCCGAAGGATCGATCGGGACCGCAGGCATGTTGGGCAGGACGATGATGTCGTCGGCGCGGGTGCGGGTGGAAAGCGCCCACATCACCTGGTTGAGATCGAAAGGATCGACATCGGCATCGACCATGATCAGGTTCTTGAGATACATCACGCCGTGCGGAGTGCTCAGCGCGCGCAGCGCGACGGTCTTGGCAAAGCCCGCCATCCGGTTCTTGACCGAAATGATCCCGGTCAGCCCGTGCTGGTACAGCGCGTTGACCGCGGTGACTTCCGGAAAATTCTGGCGCAGCTGCGCATAGATCGGGGCCGAGGTATGCAGGCCGATCAGGGTATCGTGTTCGGTCCAGCCGCGGCCGATATAGATGTTCTCGAAAATCGGGTTCTTGCGGTGCGAGATGGCCGTCACCTTGAAGATCGGCGCCTTGCGGACCCCGCTGTAGGAACCGGGAAATTCGCCGAACGGACCTTCCAGGACACGTTCGCCCAGTTGCATTTCGGCTTCGATCACGATCTCGCTGTCGGCGAGGATGTCGATGCCATTGCCCGACTTGGTCAGCCGGATCGGCGCGCCCATCATCGCCGAGGCATAGGAATATTCCGATTCTTCGTAACCGATCGGTGTCGCCGCGAACACCGCCAAGCCCGGATGGTTGCCCAGCATGACCGCGATCTTGAGCGGCAGGCCGGTACGTTCGGCCGCCATGATCTGCCGGCCCATGTCGTGCGACGGGATGGTCATCAGGGTGAAGCTGTCGGGACCTTGCAGTTGCAGCCGGTAGATGCCGACGTTCTGCTTGCCGAAATTGTCTAGGTCTTCCGGATCGCGCGACGCCACCGATGCCTTGCCGAGGTAGAAGCCGCCATCGTATTCGTTGATGCGGTAGACCGGCAGCACGTCGTAGAGGTTGATCCCGCTTTCGATCCGGCATTCATGAACCGGCGCCCGGGCTTCGGGAACGGTGCTGATCTGCGCCGCCGCATCGCCCCAGCGCCCGGCGATCTCGAAGAACAGTTCGCGGATTGTCGTTCCCTTGGGGCGGCCGAGCAACAGCGCGATATTGTCCCACGAACCGTGCACGCCGACCGCGGTGCGCTTTCCGGGGTATCCGGCAATGTTGTCGAACACGATCGCTGGCGCGCCGTTGGCGTCGCGCGATGCGGCGACCGCGATGTTGCGCACGTCGGGCTCGGGCATCACCCGCTCGCTCCAGGTGATCGCCTGTCCGGCATCGCCCAGCAGTTCGAGGAAGTCCCGCAGCGAGGTGATGGACCGCGATTGCTTGGCCAGATCCTGCATCATCAGTTCCCTTCAGTCAGACCAGCTCAATGGCCGCCTTGGCCGGCGGTGGCCGTCTGGACGGTCACCCATTTCCACTCGGTCATGATTTCCAGATCGGCCTCGGTGCCTTCACGCCCGAACCCTGAAGCCTTGGTGCCGCCAAACGGGACGTGCGGTTCGTCGTGGAGGGTCGGAGCGTTGATATGGACCATCCCCGCCTCGGCTTGCTGGGCAAAGCGCAGGGCCTTGTCGATATCGCGGGTGAAGATCGACGCGCTCAGGCCGTATTCGGTGTCGTTCGCCAGGTCGATCGCTTCCTCGAGCGCGTCGAATGGATAGAGCGAAGTGACCGGACCGAAGGTTTCTTCGGCAAAGACCGTCATCTCTGGCGTCACGCCGCTCAGCACCGTGGCCGAGCAAAGGTTGCCATTCCATTCGGCCCCTGCAAGAATTACCGCGCCCTTGGTGCGGGCATCGTCGATATGCCGGCGGACTCGATCGCGTTGGCGTTCCGAAATGATCGGTCCGAGCATGGTGGTGGGCTCGCGCAGGTTGCCGCCCTTGGCCTTGGCCGTCGCGGCGGCGAAGGCCTTGGCAAAGGCGTCGAAGATCGGACGTTCAACGTAGATCCGCGATGCCCCCATGCAAACCTGGCCCTGATACATGAAGATGCTGAACAGCGCGGCACCGACGGCCTTTTCGAGATCGGCATCGGCGCACACGATCAACGGGCTCTTGCCGCCGAGTTCGAGTGTGTACTTCTTGAGGTTCCGGCCGGCGATCCCGGCGATGTGCTTGCCGACTCGCGACGACCCGGTGAAGGTTATCGAGGCAACCTTGGGATGACCGGTCAGGGCATCGCCGATTTCCGCGCCGTTGCCGTAGACGATGTTGAACAGCCCATCGGGCACGCCGGCGTCGCGCCACAGGGCGGCGAGCAGATCGGCGACCTTGGGGGCGGCTTCGGACGGCAGCAGAACGAAGGCGTTGCCGGTCGCCAGCGCCATCGCAGATTGCTTGATGCCCTTGATCAGCGGCACGTTGAACGGGGTAATCCCGGCGACTACCCCCACCGGCTGGCGCAGGCTCATGCTGAAGCGGCCCGGCGTGTCGGAGGGAATTGTCTCGCCGCGGACCCGCCGCGGCACTCCGGCCGCAGCGCGCAGGAAGCTCACCGCGAACCGCGTCTCGAACCCGGCCTTGGCGGCGGGCGAACCGATTTCGTCGATCAATACCTCGCTGAACAGCGCGGCGTCGCGCTCCATGATTTCAGCGGCCTTGACCATCCAGCCTTCGCGCACCGCGGCGGGCAGATCGCGGTGCTGGCGAAATGCCCTGTCGGCGGTCTCCACAGCACGATCGACGTCGGCGGCCGTGCCCGCCGCAACCCTGGCGTAAACGCTGTCGTTGACCGGATTGAGGTCGTCGAAATAGGTGCCGCTTCCAGGCGCTACCGCCACGCCGCCAATCCAGTGATCGAGGTTCTTCATCTTGCTAGTATCCTTCAATCAGATTCCGGCGCGGTCACGCGGTTGTGCGCATCGCCTTGGGCCAGATGCCCTGCTTGCCAGGAGAGAGAATGCCGTTGGGATCGAGAACATCCTTGAGGCGGTGGTGGAGATCCCAGAGTGCGCCGTCGTTGTGTTTGTAGGTCCTGGCGATCTGATCCATGAAGGCGAGGTGCGTGCGGTATTCGCCGAACCCCGCCTCCGCAGCCTCGTCGACCAGCAGGCCGAACAGGTCGTAGGCGCTCTTGCGCATCGTCTCGTCGGCGCGGTCGTACATGATCATCAGGATGTGATGCATGTCGCGCCAGCCGACCAGGAATTCGCCGATGTAGTCGAAGCCGTGATCGTTGCAGCGCTGCTTGATCAGCTTGTATTGGGCAAGTGCTTCGGAACCACTGGGCGCCGAGATCGGCGAAAAGTTGATGTGCCCGCCGCCGCCGATCCAGTTCATGATGCTGAATTCGGTCATGTTCGGCTCGCCGCGCATCAGCCGTACGCGATAGTCCCAGGCCGGATCGTTCTTGCGATCGAAATGGACCTTGGCGCCGGGAATGCTCATCAAGGCATCCTCCACCACCTTCCAGTTGTTCTCGATCACCGGCGGCGGGCCGTACAGCGCGCCGTAATAGTTCCACATTCCCAGATCGTGGTCCGCGGCGATCTTGGCACGGATCGACGGCGGCAGCGGGCCCTTGCCATCGTAATAGTGGCGCCGCGTGGTCTTGGCCGAGGCCTCCCACAGCAGATCGACCGCAACCGCCGCATTCGGGATGATCTGGTTGACCTTGAGCGCCCGGGTGACCTCGAAGATCGCCTCGAGATCCTCCTCCTTCTGGTAGGTGATCATGAAGGGCTTGTAGCCCGGCGGTTCCGGCATCAGCCAAATGCCCATCTTGGTCACCACGCCGAAATTGGATTGGGTGAACATGCCGTCGAAATGCGGGCCGGCCACGTGCTTGGTGACCTGCCAATGCTTCGATCCGGCAAGCGCGCCCTGTCCTGTTCGAACGACTTCACCATCGGCCAGCACCACTTCCATGCCGCACTGCATGACAAAATGGTCGCCATAGGGGGTATAGCCGGCGCCATGCTCCAGCGCATTGCCCATCACGCCGCCCCAGGCTGGTGCGGCAGGATCGATCCACAGCTTGCTGCGGATCTGGCGCAGATGGCGGTACAACTGCATGTAGGATACGCCGGGCTCGACCAGCGCGTAGCCGTATTTCTCGTTGACCTCGATCACGCGGTTCATCCGCCGCAAGTCGAGCATGACATAACCGGATTTGCGCGGAGCCGGGCCACCATAGGCAAAATTGCGGCCGGTCCCGATGGTCCAGACAGGGATCTTGTAGGCGTTGACGACTGCCAGGATCTTCTAGATTTGCTCGACACCGTCGGGCGCAACAGCGGCGGACGGCAGCATTTCGCCATCGGCCAGCGGAGAATAGGCGTCCCGGTAAGCCGAAAGCGGAAGCTCGTCGAGGAATACCCATTGCTTGCCGACAACCGCGGCAAGCTCGTCGAGCGCCTTGTTGAAAGTGGATGCGTCGACACCCTGGGGAACAATGCGGCTCAAGACAGGTCTCCCCCGATTTCATAAACCCAGGAGGCCAGCAGTCCGGGGCTGCCGGCCGCGATATCGCACGAACCCGACTGACAGGTGTTCAAGCGAGCTTCGGTTGGGGCACCGAGCGCGTCGCGAACCAGGTGCGCGACGGCCACCGGCCATGCCGCCGCGGCGCCTTGGAGCAGTTGCGCCGCGCCCTCGGTCCGATGCTGCCAGCGTCCGCCCGTGTAATGGTGCCGCCACAGCAACGCCGGGCGGGCGCCGCGCTCAACCAGGACCTGTCCGGCGATCATGGCTGCGGGATCCGAAGTCAGGCCAACGATCAGGCCATCGGCATCGTCCAGTTCGTGCAGAAGGACATTGAGCGACCGGTCAAGCCGGATGGTCCGGCCAACCACGCCGCTTTCGGCAAGCGTCGCCGCGAACATCCGGCTTTCCGGCGACGCGCTTTCCTCGATCACCGTCACCCTGCGTGCGCGGGCCGCCGCCGCTCCGGGCAATACGCCAAGCCCGGCCACGGCTGCGCCCAGCGCTCCGGCTCCCAGGAGCTCGCGTCGCTTGATATCCCAAGCCATCATGCCTGCCTTTCGATCTTCAGCGGCGCCGGTTCGGCGACCGCACTCTCGGTGGAAAGTCCCTGCCAGCGGCCCGCTGCGTTGCGATGTATGTCGAAGTGATCCAGCACCCGTGTGCAGCTGTGATCGACGATGTCCTGAAGGCCTGCAGGACGGGCGTAGAATGCCGGGACCGGTGGAAAAATGACCGCGCCCATTTCGGTGCAGGCGACCATGTTGCGCAGGTGAGCCAGGTTGAGCGGCGTCTCGCGGGTCATCAGCACCAGCTTGCGCCGCTCCTTCAGCATCACATCGGCGGCGCGCGTGATCAGATTGTCGGACAGACCGTGGGCCACCGCTGCCAGAGTGCGCATCGAGCAGGGCGCTATCACCATGCCGTCGCACAGGAACGAACCGCTGGCGATGCTGGCGCCGACATTGCGGACGCTGTGCACCACATCGGCCGCACCTTCGATCAGGCGACGGCCGTCCGGAATTTCTTCGCGGATGTTGAGCAAGGCGGCTTGCGACATGACGAGGTGAGTTTCCCAGCCACCTTGTTCGCGGAGCATTTCGAGCAGGCGCTGCCCGTAAACCGAGCCCGTCGCTCCGGTTATGGCAACGACCACGCGCTTCATGGGCGGACTGCGCCGCCCGCGCGTTCCCTGCGTACTCCCGTCGCAACGTTCATGGCCGAATCCTTCTCCCTCAACCATTATGCAACAAATTGTACTATAAGCAACATGTAAGAGCACCTTGAAGCTATGTCCTTCGGGGCTTCTCCGCTTCAATCGCAGGCTGCGGCGGCAAGCCGAGACTTATGGCCTTGAGTTCCAGGAATTCGTCGATCCCGTGACGCGATCCCTCGCGCCCCAGTCCCGATTCCTTGACCCCGCCAAACGGCATGGTTTCCGAAGAAATGATGCCGTTGTTGACGCCGACCATGCCGACCTCGAGACCTTCGGCAAGGCGCCAGAACCGGTCCATGTCGCGGGTGAATGCGTAGGCGGCCAGGCCCGAGCGGGTGCTGTTGGCCAGGGTCAGGGCTTCGGCCTCGGTTTCGAAACGGAAGAGGGGAGCGACCGGTCCGAAGGTCTCTTCCAGCGCCAGCCGCATGTCCGGGTTGGCGCCGGTCAGGACCGTGGGCTGGTGGAACAGCTCGCCGGCTTCATGGCCTTCGCCTCCCGTGACGATCCGGGCACCGCGCCCGACGGCATCGCCGACATGTTCGCGCACCTTCTGCAATGCCGCGGCGGTGATCAGCGGGCCCTGATCGGTCTCGCCTTCCAGGCCGTTGCCGACGCGGAAAGCCGCGACTCTGGCGGCCAGCGCTTCGGCGAACCGGTCATGGATGCCGTTCTGCACCAGGATGCGGTTGGCGCAGACGCAGGTCTGGCCGGTGTTTCGGAACTTTGAAGCGATCGTGCCCGCCACGGCGACGTCGATATCGGCATCGTCGAACACGATCAGCGGAGCGTTGCCGCCCAGCTCCATCGACACCCGCTTGAGCGTCGTCGCGCACTGCGCGGTCAGCAGCTTGCCAACCGTGGTGGAGCCGGTGAAGGTGAATTTGGCAACGCCGGGATGGCTGGTCAGGACCGATCCGATCGCCGGCGCATCGCCTGCGATGACGTTGAAAGTGCCCGCCGGAACACCGGCCTCGAGTGCCAGCCGGGCCAGCGCGAAGGCCGTGAGCGGGGTCAGTTCGGCGGGTTTGAGTGTAACGGTGCATCCTGCGGCCAGGGCGGGCGCGACCTTGCGCGTGATCATCGCTGCGGGAAAATTCCATGGCGTAATCGCGCCGACCAGGCCCACCGGCTGCTTGAGAACCAGGACCCGGCGATCGCGTTGGGCGGGGATGATCTCGCCATTGATGCGCCGGGCTTCTTCCGCGAACCATTGGATGAAACTGGCCGCATAGTCGATCTCGCCCAGCGCTTCGGCGAGCGGCTTGCCCTGTTCGGCCGTGAGCAGCATTGCCAGATCGTTGCGGTTTTCGCGAACAAGCGCGAACCAAGCGTGCAGAATGGCGGCGCGTTCGGCGGCCGAATGGGCCCGCCATTCCCCGAAGGCTCTGGCGTTGCTTTCGACGGCGCGGTTCGCCTCGACCGCACCCAGGAGGGGGATTTCCGTCAGCGCCATCCCCGTCGCAGGATTGATCACGGCAATCGCCCGCTCGGTAGTGGCTATGGCCTCGCCATCGACGATCGGCAGGCCTGCAGCGAATTCGGGCCGGGACAAGGATGGCTGGGAAACAGGCATGGAGCGAAACCTTGGCAGTCGGTTGGGAAGTTCAAGGGATGCAAACGAAACGGGGCGGAACCGCCGGAGCGGATCCCCCCCAATCGATGGGGTGACCTTTCGGTCACCCCAGGCAGAGCCGTCAGTACTTGTAGGCGACCTTGAGGAACCATTCGCGCGGCCGCGAATAGGTTGCCTCGGCGACGCCGCCAACGTCCAAATCCACATAGCCGCCCTGGATGTAGCGCTTGTCGGTTAGCCCGTCCTATTCACCGGACCGGGTCTGGCGGGTTGGCGGGAGTGGCATAAGCCTCTGATCTGAATTAGGAACTGGGTGTCGAAGCCGAACCTGCCGCAGGGCAGAAAATGCCACAGGCCACACCCGCCATGAATGACGATATCGCAAGCACATTCCGATTCCCAGCGGTCGGGCGCAAGAAAGTCACAGCCGCTTTCGACGGTGGCCGGCTGACATCGGACGGCGGTGTCCTGCTGCTGGCGCAGGCCGAGCGCACGATGGGGATCTGCCATCGGCTTGCGGCTTGCATTGCCGACTGGCGCGATCCTGCGCGGGTGGTTCATCGCCTCGACGACATCCTGCGTGCCCGCGTGTTCGCGATCGCCTGCGGCTATGAGGACGCCGATGACCTCGACGCCCTGCGCGACGATCCGGGCTTCCGCCTGGCCCTGGGCAAGCTGCCGGGATCGGGCGTGGGGCTGGCCAGTCAGCCGACGATGAGCCGGTGGGAGAACGCACCGACCTCGCGCGAATTAGCCAGGATGATGGCCGCGATGATCGACATCTACTGCGCCAGCTATCCCGCCCCGCCGGCGGCGGTGACGCTGGATATCGATGATACCTGCGATGTCGTGCACGGTTATCAGCAACTCTCATTCTGGAATGGTCATCATGGCGAGCGTTGCTTCCTGCCGATCCATGTCTAAGACACGGCCACCGGCCGGCCGGTGGCGATGCTGCTGCGCACCGGCAAGACACCGTCGGGTGCCGAAGCTGCCGGCCACATCCGGCGCCTGGTGCGTCACATCCGCCGAAACTGGCCGGAAACGCACATCGCCATCCGCGGCGACGGGCACTATGGCCGGCCCGAGGTCATGGCCTTCTGCGAGGCGGCCAGCGTCGATTACGTGTTCGGCCTGCCGACCAACGCCGCGCTGCGTGGCGATCCGGTCATCGTCGCTGTCGCCGATGCCTGCGCGGTCAAGCGGGCTCAGCGCCAATACCCGGTCCTGCGCAGCTATGCCGAGACCCGCTACGGCGCGAAGAGCTGGAACTGCCAGCGCCGCGTCGTCGCCCGAATCGAGGCCAGCACAATGGGCATGGACATCCGCTATGTCGTCACCTCGCTGGCCGACGGCTCGGCCGAGCACATCTACGACACGCTCTACTGCGCTCGCGGCAACGCCGAGAACCTGATCAAGCGGCACAAGACCCAACTCGCCAGCGATCGCACCTCGTGCCGCTCTGCCAACGCCAATCAAATGCGCCTCATCCTGCACACCGTCGCCTACTGGCTCCTGTGGCGTATCCAGCAGGAAATCCCAAAAGCCACCGCACTCGCCGCCGCCGAGTTCGCAACGCTGCGCCTGCGGCTGCTCAAGGTCGCTGCCCGCGTTATCGAAACCGCCACGCGCATCCGCGTCGCCTTCGCGTCAGCCTGCCCCGATGCCAGCGTGTTCAGAGCCATCGCCATCAGCCTCCGGCCAGCACCCACATAGCCAGCGCGGCGGTGCCGCCGAACCCCCGAGCCCAGTCCATCAACCTCGAAAAGCCCATTGCTCCTGCCGCGGTGAAAAACGCCGGCGAAGCCGCTCGCCCTGATCACTGGGCCACCGACAGATCGAGGCCAGACGAACCCGGAGCGGCGTCATCATGAATAGTGCGGGTTAGGTTCGTGACACCTGCCGTTACCGTGAAGTGGTCGCTGGCGTCGGTGAACGAAGCGCTGGCGCCGAACACGCTATAGGCGGGTTGATACAGCTGCGGGCTGTTGATGGCATCCTTGAAGGTGACGCTCTGATGGTACCAGTCGCCGCGAAGAACGAACTTGCCCTTGTCGCTCTCGTAAACGGTCGCATTCGCGGCGATCGTCGCTGTCCATTCGGGCACGAACGCAAACTTGGAGTTCACGTTTACCGGGAAAGCACTTGGATCCACCGAACGATAATAGGCATCGAGGTAACCGACACCATAGTCGATCCTTAGCCAGTCGGTCGGGGCGGCCTGGCCTTCGATCTCGAAGCCCTTGATCCGGCCCACACCCCCGTTGCGAACCTTGGGCGCGATACCCTCGTTCACGACGATTTGGATGTCGCTGTAGTCGGATTGGAACAGCGCGATGTTCATGCGCAGGCGCCGGTCGAACAATTCGGTCTTGAGGCCGACTTCGTAGGATTCGACGAATTCCGGGGTGAAAGCAGGGGTGACGAGTTCGCCCGGGAATATACGCTGGCTGAAGCCGCCATTCTTGAAGCCCTTGGAATAGGACGCATAGCCCATGATGTCGTCGGTGAACTGATAGTTCACCGAGACCGCCGGGGTCCATTCCTTGGCCTTGGCGGACACCTCGACCGCGGGCAGATTGTGGTTGCCGCCAGGATTGGTCGCCGACGGAACACATGCCGGGTCAGGGAACCCGTTCGGCAGCAGCTGCGGCGCTGGCTGGCCGACCAGGCAGCGGCTGTACTGAATGAACACGCCATCAGGATAGGGTGGGAGAAGACCCGCGGTGAAATCGCGATAGATTACCTGGGCCGAAGGGTCGAAACGCTTGGTTTCGTTGGTGTAGCGGATACCTGGAGTGATCGAAAGCTTGTCGGTGACCTTGTAGGTGAACTGCATGTAAGCTGCATAGCTGTCGTTGTTGATTTTGCCGCCGCTTAAAAAGTTCGCGAAACCGAACCGCAGCGGTTCGATGTCCTGGCCCTTTTCCTTCAAGTAATAGGCGCCCAGAGCGAACTTGAGCCTGTCGTCGAACAGGTTACCGTTGAGCTGCAATTCCTGCGAAGCTTGCCACAGGTCGATGTTGTTGGTCAGCTGCAGCACTTCGTGCGGAGTCACGTCGAAGTCGTATTCGATGACCGACTTCTGGTCGCGGTACGCACTGATCGACTTGAGTGTCACGCCGCCGAAATCATACTCGAGCGTCAGATTAGTACCCCAAAGGTCGAAGTCGGAACGGTTCGGACCTCCGGCCCAAGTCGTATCGATATCGCCCGTTACCCATCGGGAAGAAACGCAGTTCGGATTGCTCACCGGCGCCAGTTCACCCGGGGCGCCACATTGTCCAGCGCCACCGCCCAGCTTGTTGTAACCGAAGTTTGAGCTAGGGAAGGCAACTTGACGGCCGTCAGGCAGATTCACGATTTGCAGAAGATCGGGTGAGTCCCGGTTTTCGATAAGATAGATAGCTGCCTGTTCTTCGCGACGAATGTTGACGTCGGCGGCGAGAATTGCCTTGAAGTTGTCGGTCGGTTCCCACTTGAAGGCGACGCGTCCAGAGAAGCTGTCCTTGTTGCCCTGTCGTCCGCCGTCGAACAGGCGGCGCTGGTAGCCGTCGCGGGTTTCGTAGGACGCCACGGCGCGCATCGCCAGCGTATCGCTGATCGGGATATTGACGATGCCCTTGATATCGGCACGGTTGAAGCGTCCGGTTGCGGCTTCGAGCTTGAGTTCGAAGTCATTCCCGGGTTCGTTGGTATTAACAATGATCGCGCCGCCAATCGTGTTTTTGCCGAACAGGGTGCCCTGCGGACCGCGCAGGATCTGGACGTTCGAAATGTCCGCCATGTCGAGCAGGCCCCCGACCGAACGGGCAACATAGACGCCATCAACATAGATGCCGACACCGGGATCGACGGTGATGTTGAAATCCGTTTGGCCAACGCCGCGGATAAAAGCGGTGAGCGAGGCGCTGGAGCCAGAGATGTTGCCGACGGGTTGAATGTTCACATTGGGCGCGAAGGACGCAACCTGCGCGACGTTGGCAATTTGTCGGTCTTCGATCATTGCACCGCTCATCGCGGTAACCGCGATCGGCGTTTCCTGGGCATTCTCCTCGCGCTTGCGCGCGGTGACGACGATAGTGTCAAGACCGCCGGTATCCTCGTTCTCCTGCGCTGCGGCACTGGCTTGTTTGGCGTCCTGCGCGAAAGCGTTGGTCGGAGCAAAGGCAAGGCAAGCAAGCACAAGGCTGCTGCCAGTAAGCAGCCATTGCTTGCCGCTGCCCGTGTTGTACATCATAGACATGCATATTCTCCCTTGAGTTTGATTTGGATCGCGGTTCCGATCCATTTTCCCACCTCGTTTTAAAACCTGACTTCAACCGTCCCACCGATCTTGCGCGGCTGCTCGTAGAAACCATCGGTCGATAGCGCGCCGGGGCGCATCGTCTGGAACACTTTTTCGTTGGTCAGGTTGGTGGCCCACAGAGAAACTTTCCATTTCTCGCTCTCGGGCGTCCAGCCAATCGACATGTTCGACAAGGTATAGGCACCTTGCGAGAAAATGTTGGCGAAGTCGTAGTAGAGGCGCGAACTGAAAGAGAGGTTGCCGTTGATGCTCAACCGACCGCCGCCCAGATCATGCCCACAGTCAAAGCCGACGTTGCCTGACCATTTCGGTGCACGAGTCATGACGTTGCCCGAAGCATCCAGCGTTACGACGGTATTTCCGCCGTCAGCCCGCGGGAGAAAGCCTTGGGCGGCCGTGAAATCCTTGTAGCGCGCGTGGGTGTAGGCTAGCGCCCCGCGCAACTTCAAATCTCTGGTGGGTGCAACGGTCAATTCCAGTTCGCCGCCATAGATTTCCGCATTGGCGGCATTCTGGAGAATGTATCCCGCGCCAAGCGAATCCTTCGACTGCAGTTGAAGGTTTTTGTAATCGTAGTAATAAGTCGCAAGGTTGACCCGCAGCCAATTGAGCGGATCCGACTTGATACCGAATTCGGCGGCCTTGATTTCCTCCGGTTCGACCGGCACGTTGCGGGTGCTCGCCATATTGTAGACACCACTCTTGAAGGCGGTGCTCCAACTTGCGTAGACGTTCGTGGTGTTGCTAATTTCGTAACGAAGGCCGACTTTGTAGTTGAACTTATTGAACGTCCGATCGACGTCGTTGACGACTAGGGTGCCATTCACCGTTTGCGAGAACTCGCGTTTTTCCGTGGTGTAACGGCCACCGAGATTCACGAACAGGCCGGGCGTGGCCTCATAGGTCGCGTCCGCAAAGCCCGCGAAGGACCGACCGCCGAGATCCGGCTCAAGCGTCGGCCCGGCTAGGGGGAGAGTAGGATTCGCGGCCGTCCAGGGCTGGAGGAAGGAACTGCCACCGAACTGGTAGAAATAGCCGCCTACGAGCCATTGGAACGGCCCGGGGTTCGACGAGCTGAGCTTGATTTCCTGACTGCCGGATTCGGAGCGGAAGATCGCTGGAAAATTCCCTAGTCGCAGATTCGAGGCATCCGAATCCGTAATCTGGGTCCAGCGCAAGTTCAGGAAACCGCTGGTGGTTTCCAGGTTGACTGCGACCAGTTCGAGTTTGGTGTGCAGGGCGAAGGTCCACCGCCGAAGGTTCAGCACGGGCGCCTCGGCCAACGACGCTTGCCAGGGGCCCGTTGGCAGGATGACGCCAGGAAACCGCCGTCCAGCAGTGTTGCCGTCGACCGGCTGGGGCGAATTGGTGGTGCTCTGCTGATCGAAGAATTCGCCGGTCAGGACAACCTTGAAATTGTCCGCAGGCTTGAACAGAACCTTGCTGCGCAGGTCGATGACCCGCTGATCGCCAAGCGTTCCACCACGCACCAGATCGTCAATATAGCCATCGTTCTTGCGGAAGAGGCCAGATAGATCGATCGCGGCCTTTTCGCTGATCGGGCCGGTCACATAGAGCCGCGCGTCATAGTCGCCCGCTTCGCGCCGCATCCGACCGACCCGCAAGGAAGCCTTGCCCCGGAAATCGAAGCTGGGGTCCGGCGTGATCACATTGATCAGCCCGCCCGTCGCATTGCGACCAAAAGTGGTGCCTTGCGGACCGCGCAGCACCTCAACCGGCTCGACCTCGACCAGATCGATTCAGTTTGCGGCAGATTCGGGCTGATAGACACCGTCGATGTAGGTGGCGATATTGGGTTCGTCGCCAATCGAGATGCCGGTTGAGCCGACACCGCGAACCACGGGCTGGAAGACACCCATGTTGCGGCTGCCTACAAAGCCAGGCACCAGCTGGGTCAGCGTCCTTACTGTTGAGACGTCGGCCGATTGCAGGGCATCTCCGCCCAGCGCTGTGACGGCCACGGGCACCTGCTGCAATCTTGCTTCGCGGCGGGTCGCAGTGACAACGATATCTTCGATACCGGTCGACGCCTGCTCATCTTTGGGCTGCTCGGCTGTTGTATCCTGAGCGAGCGCGACACTAGTGGATGGAATCTAACGCTTGGTGCCCGCGCTTGACGGCGGCGATGATTTTGTCGGGATCGGCGGCCCAGGTGAAGGGCTTGGGCTGCTGGT
>NZ_FXUI01000022.1:0-32137 GCF_900182875.1 Novosphingobium panipatense | reverse complement strand
GCGCCCGCGGCACACCCGCCAAGGTCAATGCGACCGCTGGTCTCGAGGCCAGCGAAGGAGTAAACTCGGCCAGCGTCTCGGATGGCAGTCATGAGAGCGTACGTTTTTGTCCATCCTCTCACCGGACCCCTACTACGCACCGGTGCCGGAAACGGACGAGACGCTGGCGCTGATGACGGTGATCGACGCGACGTTCCTGGACTGCCCGTGGTACGGCAACCGCCAGATAGCGCGGCACCTGCGGCGTGCCGGGCACGAGGTCGGTCGCCGTCGGGTGCGTCGCCTGATGGCGAAGATGGGGCTGACGCCGATCTACCAGCGGCCCCGCACGAGCGATCCGCACCCGCAGCACCGGGTCTATCCGTATCTACTGCGCAAGCTGACGATCGAGCGGCCCAATCACGTGTGGTGCGCCGACGTGACGTACATCCCGATGCGCCGTGGCTTCCTCTATCTGGTGGCGATCATGGACTGGGCGACCCGCAAGGTGCTCGCCTGGCGGCTGTCGAACACGATGGACGCCGGCTTCTGTGTCGCGGCGCTGGAAGAGGCGTTGGCCTGGTTCGGCAAGCCGGAAATCTTCAACACGGACCAGGGCAGCCAGTTCACCAGCTACGCCTTCACCAGCGTGCTGCGTGATGCCGAGGTCCGCATCAGCATGGACGGTCGGGGACGGTGGATGGACAACATCTTCATCGAGCGACTCTGGCGCTCCCTGAAATACGAGTGCGTCTATCTCCACGCCTTCGAGACCGGCTCGGAGCTGCGGGCTGGCCTTGGCCGGTGGATCACCTATTACAACACCCAGCGTCCGCACTCGAGCCTTGCTGGCAGAACGCCGGCCGAGGCCTATCGATGGGACGGGCAATCAGATTATGGGGGGCATGCTCCCCATAATCTGATGATCAAGCAGGCGGCATGAACGACAACCGGGTTTAGCTTAACTCAGCCGCCAAACTGTCCAAGAAGGCGGGACCACCTCACCATCCGCAGCCTCGACCGCCGTGTATCCAAGATCGCTCAGCACCTCGGCGATCAACATCCTCACGGTAGGCTCATCATCCACTACCAAAACCGTTTCACCAGCCTCGGCCCGTGGAACGGCGAGGCGCAGAACCCCGGCGCAAAATGCCGCCAATCGCGGCGGCCGCGTCGTTATCCCACTTACCCCTGAGGCTTGGCCTCAGCCCCGCGCGAAGCGGTTGCGGCGCAACTCACCCAAAAGCGATCAATTCGCATGTCTGTATATATATGATAATGTCCTTTATCACATATTACCTGAGATCCGAACGAGCCGTTTAAACGCCTCCGAAGATCCACCGCAAAAAGGGATGCCGGCATGATTGAAAATGAGGACGAGGCTTTTGCCGACAACTACGCCGAGCGCGACCAGGCGAAGGCGCTGCGCGAGCAGGCGCGCGCGGGCGGGCTGCGTTTCGAGGCGTATCTACCCGGCGACATGGCTGATTGGCTGTTGGCGCAGGTCGAGCGGGGCCATTTCGTTGATCCGTCCGAGGTCGTGTTCGCGATCGTCAAGAACTTCATCGACATGGAGCCGCACCGCGATTTGCGCGACGAGCTGTTGCGCCGGATATTGGACGAGTCGGTTGCGCGCGGGCTTGAGGACGTGAAGGCGGGCCGCGTTCGTCCCGCCGATGAGGTGTTTGACGAATTGCGCCGGGAGCTGGCGAAGCCCCGCCCCGAGCCGGCCCGCTGGCAGAAGATCGCACGATGAACCAGCTCGCCCCCCTGCCCTCGCCGGCGCTGGCGTTGCCGGTCTTGATCGCGGCGGCCGACAACGCCACGCGGCTGCGCTTCCTTGAGTTCTTCGCCGTCACCATCCGCAATCCGCATACGCGCCGCGCCTATGCGCGTGCGGCGGGCGAGTTCCTGGCCTGGGTAGCGGAGCGCGGCGTTGCCTCTCTCGCCGGGGTGCAACCGCTCCACGTCGCGGCCTGGGTCGAGGCGCTGGGGCGCGAGCTGGCCGCGCCCAGCGTCAAGCAGCAGCTCGCCGGCGTGCGTCACCTGTTCGACTGGCTGGTGACGGGCCATATCGTGCCGGTGAACCCTGCCGGATCGGTGCGCGGGCCGGCGCATAGCCAGCGGCGCGGCAAGACGCCGGTGCTGGCCCCCGACGAGGCGCGGCGGTTGCTCGACAGCATCGACGTGACCACCCATGCGGGCCTGCGCGACCGTGCCCTGATCGGGTTGATGGTCTATAGTTTCGCGCGGATCGGCGCGGCGCTAGCGATGCGCGTCGAGGACGTGTTCGTGCAGAACCGCCGCCTGTGGGTCCGCCTCCACGAAAAGGGTGGCAAGCGCCATGAAATGCCCTGCCACCACAATCTAGAGGATTATCTGACCGCCTATATCGACGGGTGCGCGCTGCGCGAGGATCGCAAGGGACCGCTGTTCCGCACGATCGCACGCGGGACTAAGCGACTAAGCGATACCCCCCTGCCCCAAGCCAATGCGTTCGCGATGGTGCGCCGGCGCGCCGGCGCGGCCGAGATCGGGACGGCGATCGGCAACCATTCGTTCCGCGCGACCGGGATCACCACCTATCTGAAAAATGGCGGGACGTTGGAGACGGCCGCGACGATGGCGAACCACAGCTCGACGCGCACCACCCAGCTCTATGACCGGCGCTCCGATGACGTGACGCTCGACGAGGTGGAACGGGTGTTGATCTAGCGGTCGCGATCGTCCAGTCGGGCGTTCAATCAATCAGCAATTCAAGGTCAGGATCAGCCTTCGCCTTCGCGGCCTGAAAGGCGGGCCGCTCCGTCACCCGCTTCAGATAGGCGCGAAGGTTTGGATAAGGCGACAGGTCCAGTGGAACGAATGCCCGCATCGTCGTCAGGGGAAACATGATCATTATGTCGGCAACGGTGAACGTATCGCCGGCCAGCCAGACATGCCCCTGGGCGAAATGGGTCTCAAGTGCCGCCAGATTGCGGGCGGCGCGATCGTGCATGACCTGAACCATGCCTCCTTCACCCATCAGCGTCATCATGCAGGGCATGAGCGAGCCGTTGGCGAAATGATACCAGTACAGGTAGCTGGCAAAATCTGGATGATCCGATGGCAGGGTCAGCCGGCCGTTCCCATGCCGCGCCACGATATAGTCGATGATCGCACCCGATTCGGCGAGGACCAGGGTGTCTTCGGTGATGACCGGGGCCGTCCCGGACGGATGCAGCGCCTTGTATGTGGCGGGAGCGAGCCGGGTGACGGGATCGCGCTCGTAAAGCACCAGTTCGTAGGGAATGGCCAGTTCCTCGCAAAGCCAGACGATCCGGTCCGATTGCGAAATGCCAAGATGATGGACGGTTAGCATGATCGTCTCCTGATTTTAGAACATTCACGATTTCAGGGTTGGCGATCCGTGGAGAACCGCCACGAGGCTGCGAACCTGATCGCGCAGCCGGATCACGGACGTTGCGTCGATGTCGAGACCCGCTGCGAGAGCGGAGGGCACTTTCTCGGCGGCTGACCGCAAGGTGCGGCCTTTCGCCGTCACGTCGATCAACACGCGCCGTTCGTCCCCGGCGTCGCGGGTGCGGCTGATGAGGCCCGCCATTTCCATGCGCTTGAGCAGCGGCGTCAGCGTGCCGCTGTCGAGATAGAGCATGTCGCCGAGCGACCCGACCGTCTGGGGCGACTGCTTCCAGAGGACCAGCATCACCAGATATTGGGGATAGGTAAGGCCCAACTCGGCGAGGATCGGTCGATACAGCCGATTGAGCAGGTTCGAAGCGGCGTAGAGCGGAAAGCAGACCTGCCGGTCAAGGTCGAGAGGGTCGCCATCGTCCGGCAGGTCCATGTCATTCGTCCTCAGTTGGTCGCGACGGTGATTGCGACGTCGATGTTGCCCTTCACCGCGTTCGAATAGGGGCAGACCTCATGCGCCTTCGCAACGACTTCCTCGGCCGCCTCCTGATCGAGGCCGGTGATCGTCACGTCGAGCGCGACGGTCAGCGCAAAGCCTCCCGCACCGTTGGGCTGCATCCCGACGGTTGCGACCACAACAATATCGTCGTCCTTCACCTTGTCGGCCGCCGCGCGCGTCACATGGATCACCGCGTTCTCGAAGCAGGCGGCATAACCGGCCGCGAACAGTTGCTCGGGGTTGGTCGCGTCCCCCTTGCCGCCAAGCGCCTTGGGAAGGGCCAGCGCGAGATCGAGCAAGCCGTCGTCGCTCTTGATGGTTCCGGCCCGGCCGCCGATCGCCGTGACCTTCGTGCTGTACAATGCGCTCATCGACTCATCTCCATAGCTAGATTTGACACAAATATATTGTTCACAATATATTTGTGTCAAGGAGGCGGTGGCCTATGACCTGACGGCGAACGAGGTGGAGTGGGTGTTGATCTAGGCAGCGATCGGCGGCGCACATTCTCAGCGGCCAGCCTGCCAGTGGAAGCCTACCCGCTGCGCGTTGCTGATCGCGAGCGGCTCGCCCTTGCGCCAGAACGCGCGCATTTTGGCCCGTTCGTCCAGATGCGTGTCGGCGACGATCGCGCGCGCGGCCTGGATGAACTGCCCATGCCCGAACACATAGACCAGCGATCCCGTAGGCATGGCTGCGAGGCGCGTCAGCGCCGCCTCGCAGCGCCGTAGCAGGGTGGCGAAGCTCTCCGCCCCTTCCCCGTCGCAATAGTCCGGGTCCGCCTCGCTCCAATAGCGTTCGAGGTGCGGCATCCGTTCGGCGCTGCGCGTGCCGTTCCAGCGCGCCGGTTGCAGATAGGTGAACTCTTCTATCGGCCACACTTCCACCCGCACGCCGGGAAAGCGCGCGATCGTGGGCGCGGCCGTCTGCTGCGTGCGGGTATAGGGCGACGTGACGATGAG
Source organism: Novosphingobium panipatense (assembly GCF_900182875.1). Classification (NCBI taxonomy): domain Bacteria; kingdom Pseudomonadati; phylum Pseudomonadota; class Alphaproteobacteria; order Sphingomonadales; family Sphingomonadaceae; genus Novosphingobium; species Novosphingobium panipatense. Next base: position 27,283 of record NZ_FXUI01000022.1, on the reverse strand, counting down.
CGCAGGCGCTTGCGTCCAGCTCGCCGCGACCGTCCTCGCCTGTTCGTGGCCGCGCTCGGTCAGCTCGATCGTCGCGAGATCGTGGCACGGAATACCCGCGTTGCCGGTCGATTCGCCGTGGCGGACGAAGATCGCTCTCATGGCCGCTCGCGTTGCATCTGCGTCAGCTCCATTTCATGCCGGAGCGTGTCAGCGCCCAGCTCGACGCCCGAAGGCCATGCCAGACTATGACCCCACTCCCCTACCCCGACTAGCGCGAACACGTCCGGATCGCGCAGCGTCTCGAAATGGCGATCCGCCAGCAGGCCGGTCAGGTTCAGCTCGCCATTGATGCCATCGGACCAGGTGAGACGCAGCGACGCCGGCCCGGTCACTTGGACGGCAAGGATCGTAGGCAGCTTGTCGACCGCTTCCATTTCGGCCGCGAACTCCGCCTTGCGCGCCTCATAGCGGGCGCGCCGTTCCGGACTCCAATCCTTCATGACATCAGCCATGAGTTCGCGGAACGGGCGATGACCGGCCATCTTAACAATCCTTCCTAGGTCAGAATCTGGATGCCGCGCCGCTTCGCCACCGTCAGCAGAGCGAGCGCGGCACCAGTCGGCCGCGTCGAGCCGGCCTCCCAGCGCTGGACCGTGCGCTTGTGCGCCCCCAGCAAGCCCGCAAATCCGGCTTGGCTCAAACCGCTCTCCTGGCGCAAACGCCTGACTTCGGCCGCCTCCATCGGCGGATAGAGGATTTCGTCGGTTCGATCAGCGTCGGTCATGGACGCCTATCCCCGGCACTCGCAAACAGCTTTTCGATTTCCGCCATCGGCATGAACAGGCGGTTGGGCTGTTCGGGCAACCTTACAAAATCATGCCGCTCATAAAAGGAAGCGGCCGCATCGTCCTTGGCGTCCACCACAACCGCCATCGAGGCCGTCTCGCCTCGCAGGCAGCGCCGGAGAGCATTGAACAAAAGCTCCGTTCCCAGCCCCCTACCCCGCCCTTTCGCATTGACCGCGAGCCGGCCCAGGAGTGTGGCAGGCAGGACGGGGTAGCGCGGGAGTTTCTTGACGAGCGCGGCCGGCAGGTCCGCCGCTTGTAGCGATGTATTCGACAGCGTGTAGAAGCCGAGGACGTTGGGCGACGGCGGCTCGATCAGCACATAGGGAGCCGCCACGCGCCGGCGCGCATCCTGGCTGGCCTGCGATTGCAGATAGCGATCGAGCGCTTCGACGCCGCAGGAGAAGCCGGAACGATCGTGGCGTGTCGTGTCGAGAAGCTCGATAACGGGGCTTGGGTCAATACTCACGCCTATTGGTCACCATATCGCGCCACATATGCTGCCGCCCGCTCGCGCATCTTCTTGCTCGGCTCGCGTGGGTTGAGCAGCGCCTCCACGAACGCCTTGGAATCCTTGACGCTAAGCTGGATGACTTCATGCTCCGCAATGGCGCGCTTGGCGGCATCCTGAACACTGGTCAGCACGAAATCGGTGATGCTGCGCCCTTCCAGCGCCGCCGCGTGCTCGATCAGCGCCTTTTGCTCCGCCGTCACGCGCGCTTCCAGTCGCTCGCCTCGCCGGCGAACTGGGGGGGCGCTTTCCCGTCTTTGTGCGTGGGCCATAGCTTTCTCCTTTCCTTTCGCGATGTACGGCCAATTGCCGGAAAATTCAAGATGGGCCTTTCGTCATTTCGGAGTCACGGCCGCTGGGATCGTCATTTCAGCGACGCTTGAGAGAGGCGGGGAAGCGCAGGGCGTCCGAGGTGCTATTCTCTATCGTTTGTATATCGCAATGCTATCTATATGCCGTCATTCCGCCATTAGAAAGACATATCGGGAGCGGCCCTTCGGGCACGGCTCTATCTCCGCCTGAAGGCTCCGACCAAGCCCGCAAGCGGTCTTAGCGCATAAGCGTGACGATCCTCGCGTGAGGGCCGGGGCGAGGCCCCTGCCCTGCGGTGCCGGCGTGCGCCGGCGCGTCGTTGGCCTAGTGGGGGGAAGCCGGTCCCGGCCTTCTCTCCCCCGCAACGGCAATCAGCGGGACCGTGGCTCACTCGCTGCGCTCCCTGCGCCCGCACCACTCCCGCAGATTCCCGCTGCCCCCCTCTCTCGCCGGCTGCTCCGCGCGAACTCGGGAGCGATGGCGAGAGGCCATCGCCCCGAAGGGCGATTTGAAGGGAGTAGAAGGCATGACGCAGGACAATCGCGAAAGCTGGCTCAACCGGGTGGCGGCGGGCATGGCCCCGCTGTTCGAGGCGTTGGATGCCCCCCTGCCCTCGCGCGTGCGGGTCGCGATCGGCTTCACCAGCGCGGGCCGCAAGGGCAAGGCAATCGGCGAGTGCTGGGATAACCGCTTGAGCGCGGACGGGCATTTTGAAATCTTCATCCGCCCCGACCTCGCGCACGCGCCCGACGCGATGCCGTCGCAGATCGCGGCCATCCTCGCGCATGAGCTGGTTCATGCCGCCGTCGGCATCCCGGCCGGACATGGGGCGGCGTTTAAACGCGTTGCGCTGGGGCTGGGCCTTGTCGGGCCGATGCGCGCCACCACCCCCGGCGAGGCGTTCCTTGCCGCCATCGTGCCGATCCTCGATGCCGCTGGCCCCCTCCCCCATGCCCGTCTCGACACGGGCGGGGAGTCGACCGCGCCCAAGAAGCAGAAAACCCGGATGCTCAAATGCGAGTGCGCGACGTGCGGCTATACGGTCAGGACCGCGCGCAAATGGCTGGAACAGGCCGGCGCGCCGCTCTGCCCGATCGAGGGGCATGGGGTCATGGAGCATGAGCCGCTGGAAGACGACGATCTCGAGCCGGAGGATTGAGCGCGGTCGTATATCACAACGATAGACAGATCATGCCGAAGCGATTAACGATAGTGCGCGGAGTAAGGGCATTATGATATTGGCAGTCGGAAACACGAAAGGCGGCGTAGGCAAGACCACCCTCGCCGTCAATCTCGCGGTCGCGCTGGCGCTCGCCGGCCGCGACCTGTTGCTGGTGGACGGGGACGAGCAGGGCACCGCCCTCACCTTCACCCAGCTTCGCGCCGAGCGGCTTGGGGAAGCGGGCTATACCGCCGTCGCGCTGACCGGCGCGGCGCTGCGCAGCCAGGTCCGCCAGCTCGCCAGCAAATATGACGATATCATCATCGACGTGGGCGGGCGCGACACCGGATCGCTGCGCGCCGCGCTCACCGTCGCCGACACGCTGCTGGTGCCGGTGCAGCCGCGCAGCTTCGACGTGTGGGCACTCGATCAGGTTTCGGCGCTGGTCGCCGAGGCGCGCGAGATCAACGAGGGCTTGCGCGCCGTTGCCGTGCTGAACGGCGCGGACGCGCAGGGGGCCGACAATGAGGCCGCCTTGGAGATGATCGGCGATATCGACGGTATCGAAGTGCTGCCCACGTCGATCGTGCGGCGCAAGGCGTTCCCGAACGCGGCGGCCGAGGGCAGGGCGGTTATCGAGCAAAGCCCGCGCGACCCCAAGGCGATAGACGAATTGACGGCGCTGATCGGCGCGGTTTGTATATCAAGATAATATCGGAGTGCGTGTTAATGGCTATCGCTCGTAAACCGAATAGCAAGCCCAAGCCGCCGATGGACGAGGCGGCGGCCGATGCCTTCATCGCCGGTGCGGCGAAGCCGGAGGCCGCGCCGATCGCGGCCGAGGCCGACGAGGCGGGGCGGGGGGCCGAGCCGCGCAAGTCGCCGGTGATGCTGCGGTTCGATCGCGCGCTTCTCGCCAAGGTCGATGCGGCGGCCAAGCGGCGCGGGATCAGCCGGAGCGCGTGGATTCAGTTCACCGTCAGCCGCGCGCTCGATGCCGGCGAAGGATAGGGCCGGCGAGGGGGGCGGCGCGGCCCGCGCTGGCGAAGGCTAGGCGGTTCTGGCGCGTGAAAGGTGAGTTTTGGGGTAGGTCCTCACCGTTCGGCCGCTGGCGCGCTGAAATCCACCAGCACCGGCATTTCAGGTATGTCTCCGCGCAGCTTCGCGCGCCGCACGATGCTGTGCTGGTCGATCAGGTTTTGCGCGTCGCGCCGGCCGCTCATGGTTTTCGGGAGCCACATCATCGAAACCCGCTCGACCTTGCGGCCTTTCTTGATCGGCGTGAACTCGACCCAGAAGGGGCAGAGCTTGTTGATTTCGTCCTGCGCGACCTTGAGGCAGTATTTGTTGAAATCGGCGAAGCGTCCCAACTTGCCTTCCGGCACGTTGAGCAGCCCGCGCAGCTCTGCAATCGTGAACTCTTCGCTTTGCTTGTATTCGAGGCCGATCCGCCGTTCGATCATTTCATAGAGGCACAGCGCGTATTTCGACTCGAAGCAATACATCACCTGCGTCTTGAGGCGGGCATAGACCTCGCTGTTACGCAATATCTCGATCAGCTCTTCGGGAATCCGGTAATGGAGGAAGCCGTCTTTTTCGAGGCTTTCGTCGCTGGGGCCGAGAAGCTGGACGCGGCGCTTGTAGCTCTTGCCGGCCTTGCGGATGGTGACGATCGCGATCGTGCCCATCAGGCGCAGCAGCGAGCTTTCTATGCGCTCATTGCCCTGGTGCGTGCCCTTGAGCGCGGATTTGGCGATGCGGTGAATGACCGGCTCGCCGATCCGGTCCCAGGCGTTCGCGATCAGCAGATTGTAGATTCGCCGATCAGCGAGGGTGAGGGGCGACAACTCGACAATATCGACCAGCTCGCCGGGTTTGACGATTTCCCCGTAATTGGCGGGATCGAACGGGTTTCCGCGCCCCTTTTGGGCGAGGGTGAGGGCGGTTTCGTCACCTGAGGCAGTCTTTGCCTTACCGTCCTTCACTGGTGAGTTTGCTAAAGCCATGACCTCACCTTAACAGCAACGGTGAGCTAGGTAAATCCTAAAGCTCGCCGATCGCGATCAGGGGAGGGGGATACCCCAAAACTCACCGTCGATTTGACGGATACCCCAAAGCTCACCGGACTCGACCCCAACACTCACTTTTACCGACCCCAAAACTCACCGAAGGCTACCCCAAAACTCACGGGACTCGACCCCAACACTCACTTTTCGAGGCCATTTTTCCAAGTCTTCTGCGGATTTGAGGCACCCTGAATCTTGAATCAAAGAAGAATCTTTGAATCAGAAGGCGAACGGTGAGTTTTGGGGTGGCCCTGCCTGTGGATAACTCTGCGCCAGCGACACCCACACCCCCGAAGAAGAAGAAAGGCACCGCCTCTTGGGGCTTCGCCCCACCGGCTCGCGGCCTACGGCCGCCCCGGATCGCTACGCGATCCTCCCACCCGGCATCCCCATGATGAGCCGGCTTCGCCGGCACGCCTTTAATGATTTGGAGATGGTCGCAACCGTCGCACTCCTACCGCCAGCACACCGCCTAGACCCAGCGTCGCAAATGGCTTTCCAGAAAAGCCAAGCGGATATGTGGGCGCTCGATCGGAGAGGCAGGGGAGGCGGAAGCGTTCCGGCAGAGGCGATTTCCGGGCCGCACAGCGCGATTCCGGCTGTTGGACAGGGTTTCCAGCGTCGGAACCGCCGATGGCCCTCTACGGGCTTCCCAGGCGGCAGATTTTTCCCGCGCGAGATCTACAACCCTTCGGGGTATCACCCACCGCCGCGCGATATGCGAACGGTGAGCCGATACCCCAAAACTCACCTTTCGCGCGCCAGAGCGCGATTTTCCGCGCTTTCGAGCGATTTCGGCGCGACTTAATGTGCGGCAGAACGCCATTGTTCCGATACTGTTTGTATATCGGAACGATGGCGCTTCGACGGGAGCCCGTTTAAACGCTATCACGCCTTGTCGAAGCGGCCCGCGAACTCACGATCGGCATAGTATTTGAGCTTGGCGGCGACGATCGGGCGTCGCCCCGCGAGGAACAGGAGCTGCAAATCCTCGCGCAGCGTGCGGACTTCATCGGGAGTGAGCAGCGGGCGGCCGATATGGGGTGACTACACGAAAGTGAGTTTTACGTACGCTAAGAGAGAACCTTTGGCGAACGGACGGGCTGTCATGCGGCCAGGAGCGACGACGGCGTGCGGAGCGGACGAAGCTGGCCGGGATCGGGGCGGCTTTCGACATTCCAGCGATAATCGCAGGTGAGATATGCTCCCATCCCAGCGGGGCGATGTGGCGGGCGACGTCGTCCGGGATCGCCAGCGCCCCGACCGCCTGTTCAAGATAGCGGGTGTTCCACAGGATGATGGCGGCCACGAGCAGATTGAGGCCGGAGGCGCGATAGGTCTGGTCCTCGAACCGCCGGTCGCGCAGTTCGCCGAGCTGGTTGAAGAAGAGCGCGCGGGCCAGCGCGTTGCGGGCCTCGCCCTTGTTGAGTCCAGCCTGGGTGCGCCGGCGCAGGTCGAGATCGCGCAGCCAGTCGAGCATGAAGATCGAGCGCTCTATCCGCCCGACCTCGCGCAAGGCCAGCGCCAGTCCGTTCTGGCGTGGGTAAGCGGACAATCTGCGCAACATCGCCGATGCGGTGGCGGTGCCGCTGCGGATCGAGGTGGTGAGGCGCAGCAGTTCGTCCCAATGGGCCGCGACATGCCCGATGGCGACCGGATCGCCGGCCATGCCGGCCAGCAGCGGCCCGGCTTCCTGACCCGGCAGCAGATGGAGGCGCCGGTCCTTCAGGTCGCGCAGGCGCGGCGCGAAGCGGTAGCCGAAGAAGGGCATAAGGCCGAACACATGATCGGATGCGCCGCTGGTATCGGTGTAATGTTCTTCGATCGACAGGCCGGTGGCATGGTATAGTAGCCCGTCGAGAACATAGGGGCCTCACCGGCAGTCGCCGCGATCACGCGGCTCGCGAACGGATCATATTGGTCCGACACATGGGTGTAGAAGCTTACCCCCCGGCTCATTGCCGTTGCGGGCGTTGATGTCGCCGATTGCGGCACCGCGCCCGCCCGTACGGCGAGCAACAATACCCGCTGCTTCTTTCTATTTTCACCGCTAACAACGATAAGGGCTTACTCGCCGTTCTCAGTTAAGACTGTCAATGGATATGTTACGCCGTGACGCGCGCGCGCTTTAGCCTTAGCTCTCTGGTGATTATCTCTCAGGTTCTTATCGGATGTGGTCAAGAATCTGTAGATATTGTTAAACGAAAAGACGGCGCGTTGGTTTACTCTCGCCCCTCCGTGGACACAGCGCTAACCAACTTGAGTCGTGGTAAGTTCCAACGAGTTAATGACTGCATTGTGTTCATAACAGGTAAAAGCGTCTACACTCCCATTCTGTCATCGGGAGTGACCTTCTCGTCGCAAGGAGACTTGGAACGGCAGGTGGTTGAGCTTGGTGAGGAATATGCGGTCACAGGGCTTGATTATGGGAGGGCGGTCGAGTTGAAGCTCAACCGGAATCCTTCAGTCCAGGCTTGCGGCTATCCGCCGGCATTCGTCGGTTCAATCAGCGATCCGAAGGACTTCCCACCGCCTGCGCCCCCGCCGCCTGCATAGATTCATCATAATGGCCCCGGACAGCGAAGCAGTTTGAAGACGGATCGTCCGGAACTCCATGCTCCTCCGTAGCGGCGCGATAATCTGAATGACGAGGAAATTACTGGTCAACTCAGGATCAGAGTTCAGCATTCGTTCTCGCTTAGCGTACACAGAATGCACTTTCGTGTAGTCACCCTATGTCCTGAAGGATCGGCCAAAGCTGGAGGCCATAGCCCGCCATCAGCCCCATCGCGCGCTCTACCGGCTCCAGTCGGCCGAGGGCGGCGAACTCATCGAGCAGGAACAGCACCGGGCGTTCCGGCCGGGCAGGGGAGCGCGCCATGTCGGTGACGGCCTGCGCGACCAGGAGCCGCAGCCACCGCGCATAAGGGGGGCGTTTGCGGGAGGGGGCGGAATCCTACGCTAAGGATTTGGGCCAGCGATATTCCCCGGTTAGATTGATGTGTTCCCATCCCAACGGCGAGACGTGGGCGAGTAGATCAGGCGCGATATGGGTACCGCTGGCGGCCCGGGTATTGACGACCTCGCCGAGCTTCATGGTGTTCCAGAATATGATGATGGCGGCGAGCAGGTTCATTCCGGCGATGCGATAGTGCTGGCCTTCGCCGGATCGATCCCGGATTTCACCTCGGCGGTGGAAGCTGATGGCGCGCTTTAGGGCGTGGTGGGCCTCACCCTTGTTGAGGCCGATCTGAGCCTGGCGCTGGAGGCCGGCATCAAGAATCCAGTCGATCATGAACAGGGTTCGCTCGATGCGGCCCACCTCTCGCAATGCGAGGGCCAGCTCATTCTGGCGCGGGTAAGAGGCGAGCTTGCGAAGAATCTGGCTGGGGGCGACGATCCCCGCTGCGATCGTCGCCATGATGCGCAGGATGTCGGGCCAGTTGCGCTCGATGAGCGGTTCATTGATCTTACCTCCGACCAGCGCTCGCACATTGGCCGGCGTCGCGTTGGGCGTGAAGGCATAGAGTCTTTTCTGAGGGAGATCGCGGATACGGGGGGCGAACCTGTAGCCGAGCAAGGCGCAGGCGGCGAACACATGATCGGTGAAGCCGCCCGTGTCGGCAAAATGCTGGCGAACGCGGCGGCCCGCGTCATTCATGAGCAGCCCGTCCAGGATATAGGGAGCCTCGCTGACCGTTGCCGGGATCACCTGGGTTGCGAACGGCGCATATTGATCGGACACATGGCTGTATCCCTTGAGGCCCGGGACGTTGCCATATTTCGCGTTGATCAGATTCATCGCCTCGCCCTGCTCGGTAGCAAGGAAGAACTGCCCGTCGCTGGATGCCGATTGCCCTTGTCCCCAGAAGGCGGCCATGGGCAGGGCGGCGTGGGCCTCCACGATCATGGCGAGCGCCCGATCATAGGCGCTGCCTTCGACATGCCAGCGCGCGATCCGCAGCAATTCCCAGAAGCTGTGCGTGTTGGTCGCCGCCGCCATCTTGCGCAAACCGAGATTGACGCCTTCCGCCAGCAACACGTTCATCAGGCCGATCCGGTCGCTGCAGGGCGCGCCGGTGCGCAGATGCGTGAACGCCTCGGAAAATCCGGTTCGCTCATCGACTTCCAGCAACAGATCGGTGATCCTCGCGGGCGGGAGCTGTTGATAGAGATCGAGCACGAGATCCTCGGCCCCTTCGGGCGTGTCGGCCCTCAGCTTGTCGATGTGCAGCTTGCCGTTCTCGATGATGCCGCCTGGGATCGTGCCGGTTCGCGCCGCGCGGCCAAACTCCTTCAGCCGTGTATCCAGTCGAGCCCTGCGCTCGGCCAGCCATTCGCCGGGTCGCAGCGGCACGGCGAGCCGCGCGGTCTGCTCTATCGCCTGTGGCGGGACCAGAAGCTGCTTGAGGTCGCCATAGCGGCGCGATCCCGCCAACCATATGTCACCGGACCGGAAGGCGTCGCGGATGTGGAACAGCACCGCGATTTCCCAAAGCCGGTGGTCGCCGCTGGGCTCAGCGCAAAGATGACGATGCCATTTCGAGTTGGGACGTAGAAAATCCACCGGCGGATCGACCTTGATCCCGTTACGCAGCATCGCAACGGCCGCCAGAAGAGGCGTGGCGATCGGCGCCGCCTGCATGTCGAGCAGGCGCAGCATCCTGGGCGCGTAGAGGCGGAAACGGTGATAGCCGTCCAGCACACGGCTGAGCGGGTCGGCCGCGAGCACGTTGGTCAGCGCGGAGGCCGTGGCGACAAGGGTTCTGAACCGTTCCCAGCCAGGCCCGGTGGCGATTATCCCGTCCAGGGCCGTGCCATCGTCCTGCGCTCCAAGCAAAGCACCACCGATTTCGGCAAAGGACTTCAGCGTGTCCCGAACGGCCGCCTTTTCGTCGGCGATCCTGGTGTTGCAAAGGCGTTCGGAGGCCCGATAGAGACGGCCTACGATGCGATCGTGGGTCTCCACGATGACATCGGCCAGCGATGACCGCCATTCCAGGGTGCAGACAGCGAGGATCGCAAGCCGCCTGTCTTCGGGCAGATCACGCATGCCGTCGGCGTAATAGCGCTCGCCCTGCCGGCGAAGCCGGGTCACACGATGCGCCGGCACGCCGTCCAGCAAATCCGCCGGAAGATCGAACCTTTGAAGATATTCCAGTCGATCCATCAGCCGGTTAGCGGCTGCTGAATTTGCGCCAACCTCGAACTGTCGCAGCCATACGAAGCGCGTGACGCGACCATCCACCGTATCCTCCAACAGGTGAGCCAAATTCTCGCTCAGGGTTGGCGTGATGCGATGGGCGATAAGATCCTCGATCCGGCGCTCGGCCTCAACCAGCGCATCGGCGCAAAGGCGCTCGATCGTCGAGGAGCCGGGAAGGATCGTGCGGGTGCGGCGACACTCCGCAACGAAGCGACGGGCAAGATCCTCATTCGATGTCGCCGCCTCGGCTTCCCGAGCGATCCATTCGCGCAAATCCCGTGCGCCCCGCCCCGAAAAGGAGCGATAGCCGTAGATTCGGCGAAGGTCCGCCAGATGCTCGTGCCGGGTCTCCTCGCGCGCGGCATAGAGGAGTAGATCGTCGCTGGTCAGGCCGAGCTGGGCCGCGATGAAATCCGATACCTGCGCCGGGATCAACTCGCCAGGAGCGAGCACCCGGCCCGGGTAGCGCAGGACGCACAGTTGCAGCGCGAAGCCAAAACGATTGTGGGCGCGCCGGCGCTGGCGGATATGCCCGAGATCCTCATCGCTGAGGGTATAGTGCCGCAGCAGCTCACCTTGATCGACCGGCAAGTGAAGCAGCGCCTCGCGCTGTCGATCGGTCAGGGTCACGCGACGCGGCATACATGCTCCTTATTCTTTCCGAGCTACGGTTTGAGATAGCTTGATTGAGATGCTGGTTAAGATACACAATAGCCCAATCTTATGTGCTCATGTTCGTCACCGCCTCAAACCTTCGTTTGTGATCCATGCTGATCGGCTACGCCCGCGTGTCCAAAGCCGACGGCTCGCAGTCGCTCGACCTGCAGCACGATGCCCTTCGCGCTGCCGGTGTCGAGCCAGGCAATATCTATGATGATCGTGCATCCGGTAGCCGTGATGATCGCCCCGGTCTTGCCGCCTGCCTGAAATCGTTGCGCGACGGCGATGTCCTCATCGTTTGGAAGCTCGACCGGCTCGGCCGAACGCTCACCCACCTGGTCAGCACGGTGCAGAATCTGTCGGATCGCGGTATCGGTCTGCGGGTGCTCACCGGCAAGGGCGCGCAGATCGACACCACGACGCCATCGGGCCGGATGGTGTTCGGCATTTTTGCCACACTGGCGGAGTTTGAGCGGGATATGATCCGCGAGCGCACCATGGCTGGCCTGGCCGCTGCCCGCGCGCGGGGACGCAAGGGTGGCCGCAAGTTCGCCCTCTCCAAGGCCCAGGTGCGGCTCGCTCAGGCTGCTATGGCCCAACGCGACACGTCCGTTTCCGACCTCTGCAAGGAACTCGGGATCGAGCGCGTCACTCTCTACCGCTATGTCGGTCCCAACGGGGAACTCCGGGATTACGGTCAGCGCGTGCTTGCTGCCAAAACGCGATGATGATGACGGGAGCCCCGATCAAACTTACCCAAGCGGACGCCGCAGACGTTGCAGACCTGTACAACCGTTGCAGCGACTATTTCCTGTTGCAGGACGGGGCCGCGCCCACGCTGGACGATGCTCGCGAGCTTTTCTCCGATGTGCCGCCCGAAAAGAGCGCCCACAATCAAGCTGTCCTGGGATGGAAGGGGCCTGGCGGCCTATATGCAATCGCGGCCATCCTCCGCGATTATCCGCGTGATGGCACATGGTATCTCGGCTTCATGATCGTAGATGCCGCACAGCGTGGTCGTGGCGTCGGACGCTCAATTTACTCGACGGTCGAAAGCTGGGCCGCTGCGAGAGGTGCCACAGAGATTCGGTTGGCCGTGCTGGAAGCGAATGAAGCGGCAGAGCGATTTTGGCGTTCTCTCGGCTTCATTGAGTATCGGCGCGTTGGGCCAGACACCTTCAAAATGCGTAGCCATCGCCGGATAGAACTGAGCCGTCGCCTTTCTGGCGCGACCGTAGAAGGCAGCAACAAGTAAGATCTCGCGCCGGCTATCTGGGCGAGCTTGGCGTAGGATTCCGCCCCCTCCCGCAAACGCCCCCATAAGTATCGAGTCGATCCGGTGGCAGGCACAGGAACACGGTGCCGGGCCGCTCCTTCAGGTCGGCGAACTGGAAATCGGACGCGGACGTGCTTTCGACCAGGCGCGGGCTGTCGAGAAAGTGGGTGTGGCGCTGCGCCGAGGACAGCACCCCGGCTGCTTCCCGATCGGATTTGCCGAGCTGGCGATTGGCGGCGCGTGCGATCAGGCCATGCGCACCATTGCTGGCCTGCATGTCCGCCAGCAACGCGGCGAAGCCGGCGGGCTCGCGGGTGAGCTTGTCGCGCACCGTGGCGAGCATGACGCGGGCAGAGGGCTCGTGGACGACGGTGTGCAGGATCACGCCGGCGATCAGCGCCTTGGCTTCCTCGTTCCAGTGCGCCTCGCCCGATTGCCCCGGCGCGTCGTGGACCAGGGCGTCGGCGATCGTCTGCGCATCTTCTGCGAGGTCCGGGCTTGCCGGGTCTAGCTGCGCCAGGGGGTTGTAGCGGGCCGCAGGACGCCCGGAGACGCCGAAGGGGTCCAGGCACCACACAAGGCCCTTCCTGGCTCTCCCACGGGCCGTGACGCGGGAATTCTCGCCCTTGGGGTCGATGCAGACCACCGAGCGGTGGAGCAGCAGCAGGTTGGGGATGATCGTGCCCACGCCCTTGCCCGAGCGGGTGGGTGCGATCGTCAGCAGGTGCGCCGCGCCGTCATAGTGGAGCAGCTTGCCGGATTCCTTGGCGCGGCCGATCAGGAGATCCCCGTTCGCCTCCAGCTTGCGCACGTCGGCGCGGTCGCCGAAGCGGGCCGAGCCCAGCAGCTCGTTCCGGCGCTTGCCGGCGCAGCTGTTGATCCACCAGGTCGCGCCGATCAGTCCGACCAGGACCAGGAACGACGCGGCGCCGGAAATCTGCCCGACGCCGAAGATGCCTTCCAGCCACCGCGCGGTCGCATAGGCCGCGACGAACGCGATGACGATCGCGAGCCGCCAGCTGATCGGCCGACGCCTGCCGATGAGCGGCCCCGCCATCAGCAGGCCCGTTCCAGTGGGGTGATCGCCAGCGCCGGATCGGCGTCGGGATGATCGAGCAGCCTGAGGATGATCTGCGTGGCGAGGAGAGGAGGCACCGCCTCTTCGCGCAGCATGTCGAACAGGGCCTCGTCGTCCGCGCTCAGCGCCATGCCCTCGATGGCGAGGTTGGCGCGGGATTCAGCATCGGCTTCCCGCCAATCCGCCACGTCAGCAGGCGTACCGCGTACGAAATCCAGCGCCCGGACTTCGCGACGGATCGCCTCGATATCCAGTTCTGCCATCGTCTCCGGCATCACGCCCGCTCCCCGTCGAGCCCGCTCAGTGCGTTGAGCAGGGCTCCCATGCCATCTGCCGTGGCCATTGCTCCGCCGAGCGCCCACCACGCTGCTCGCCGATGACGATCGCCTACTGGATAGCGCTTGTTGAAACGGCGGGCTTCGCCAGCAAGCGCTTTGACCATCGCTCATCCTCGCGCCACGACTGGCCTTGCCAATGCGCCGTGCGGTCGTCGAGATCGGCCCAAAGCGAGTCCTCTCCCTGCATGGAAGTTGAGGCGAGCAGGTCATGCAGGTAGGAAAAGCGCTCGCGGGTCATCAGACGATGGACGCGTGCCTCGCCATCATGCACCCAATGGACAAATGGCCCTGCCTGGGGTGGCGGCGAAGCAATCATTCGGGAGCCAGCGCGAAGTTCACGCGCACTGTCACCATCCCGGCGTTGGTTCCTGTCATTACCGGAGGGGCTTGTTCAGGAGCCGGTGGCGCGACAATCGGCGGCGGCCCAGCCATACGGGCATCCATCTCCGCTACCTGCGGCATGTAGCCTCCTTGGCCGCCATCATGGATCGCGAGCACGCGGGCGATGCGCAGTCCAGCGGCATTGGCGTAAGCTTCGGCCTTGGCGCGCGCGGCCTTGTAGGCAGCGTCATAGCCGCTCAGGTTCGCCTTCTCAGGATCGGCGATCGACAGGTTCGGACCAGAGACGATGTTCGCGCCAGCATCGGTGACAGCAGCGATCGCCTCGCCCACCCGCGCCGTGTCGCGCATCCGCACGGTGAGGGTGTTGCTCGCCTCGAAGCGGCCCTTGTTCGGGCCGTAGTCCACGCGATTGACCGACAGGCTGCGGGTCTGGATATCGCGCGCCGGCACGTTCAGCTGGGCAAGGGCTGCCGTGATCCGATTCATGGCTTCAGCGTTCTTCGCGCTGGCGCTTTTCGCGTCGGCCGCCACGCTCGACAGGCCGGCGGTGAACAGCGCCTGGTCGGGCGCGGCTTCGGTGCGTCCCGTGCCTGTGACGGTCAGTAAAGTCTCACCGGTTTTGAGGCCCTGCGGATCAGCCGGACCACGATCGCAGCCGGCAACAACGGCGCAGAGCGGCAAGGCCCAAAGAAGCTTGTTCAAGGCAATCTCTCCTCTACATCATTTTCCGCATCGAACGCGCGTCTGCCGCGCCGCTTCCAGCGCGCGAGCGTGTCGCCGGCATCGTCACTGCGGGCGCGGCCGACCAGCTCCAGCAGCGCCCCATAGATCGTGGCGCGATCGTCGTCAGTCAGCTCGACCAAACCCGCCTTCTGGACAAGGCCGCCCAGTTCGATCAGGTGGCGGGTGCGTTCGCGGCGTTGCACGACCCAAGCCCGCGTATCGTTACGACGCCGCGCCGCTTCCAGACGCTGGATCAGCGCCCGGTTGCGCGTTCCCGCCGTCGCTGTTGCCGCCAGCAGTCCGCCGACTTTTGCGCCTACGCCCCCGAAAGAAAGCGGCGCCCTTTTCGCGCCACGCCTCCTTCGCTTCCGCGTCCTTCGAGGCGACGGCATCGAGCAGTGCGCCGGCGAGTGTTTCCATGTCGAGCGCATCCGCCCCGGTAGCGGTGACAAGCTGGCCGAGTTGTTCGACACGGCGCGCCTTCAGCGCCCGTGCCTTGTCCTCTAGCGCCTTCAACTCCGCGTCATAGTCGCGCACCTTACGCATTGCCCAATATCCTCGTGAACACCAACACTGCGGCAGGGAGGAAAGCACAGAACAGTATGCTGCCCAACATCTGCTTTCCCGCTTGTGGATTCGCCATGTTGCGCGTCCGTCCTCTGCCGGGTTTGCGCCGGGGCACCCACAGACGCGGGTCCTCTTTGGCGAAGTAGCAGCCGAACGTTCCTTCAGCCCAGTGCGCGGGGTTCGACCAGATCGCCTCCAGAGCCGCATCCTGTTTGTCGGGTTCAGGCATCATCGTCTCCCCGTCATCGTCAACAGCAGCCGCAGCGTAACGCGAGCATGCCCAGGACAACAGTAGGTCACAGGCAGATTGCGACGGAGTCAATCATGCGAACGATAGAGAGTGTGAGTGCGCGCTTATACGTCGTTGCCGACGTGCGCTTGAGGAGGCAGTATAGAGGCTGTCATGGCGATCTATCATTTCTCGGCCAAGGTCATCAGCCGTGCAAGCGGATCGAGCGCCGTTGCGAGCGCCGCCTATCGCTCCGCATCCGAGCTGCATGACGAGCGGCTTGGGCGGAACCATGATTTTTCGAACAAGGCCGGCGTCGTCCATTCGGAAATCTTGGCTCCCGAAGGTGCGCCGGAGCGTTTAAACGATCGCGCGACCCTGTGGAACGAGGTGGAGGCCGGGGAGAAACGCAAGGACGCGCAGCTCGCGCGCGAGGTGGAGTTCTCGATCCCGCGCGAGATGAGCGAGAAACAGGGCGTTAGCCTCGCCCGCGATTTTGTGGACAAGCAGTTCGTCGAACGCGGGATGGTCGCGGACCTTAATGTGCATTGGGACAAGGCAAAGGACGGCACCCCGAAGCCGCACGCGCATGTCATGTTGTCGATGCGTGAGGTTGGACCTGAGGGGTTCGGCAAGAAGGTCCGCGCCTGGAACTCAACCGAGCTGTTGAAGGAGTGGCGAGAGGCATGGGCCGCCCACGTCAACGAACGCATGGCGGAGCTGGGGCTGGAAGGGCGGATCGACCATCGCTCCTACGAGGCGCAGGGGATCGAGCTTGAGCCCCAGCACAAGATCGGGCCGATGGGGAAACGGCACGAGCTTGAGGGACAGCCGCACCGCAACGCCGACGATCATGTGCGGATCGCGCGCGAGAACGGCGAGAAGATTATCGCCAAGCCGGAAATCGCGTTGGATGCGATCACGCGGCAACAGGCGACGTTCACCACCCGCGACCTGGCGATGTTCGTCCACCGGCACAGCGACGGCAAGGAGCAGTTCGACCAGGCCATGAGCGCGGTGCGGTCCTCGCCCGAGCTGGTGGCGCTGGGGAAGGACGGACGCGACCAGGAGCGGTTCACGAGCCGCGAGATGATCGCGGTGGAGGAGCGGCTAGAGCGCGCTGCCGGTCGGCTTGCCGACAGGGTGGGGCATGGTCTCCCGGCGGCGTCGCTACAAGGGGGGCTGAACGCCGCCGGGAGTGGCGGGCTGACACTCGGTGAAGATCAGCGGGCCGCTTTGGAGCATATAGGGACGAGTGGCGATCTTGCCATCGTCGTCGGCTATGCGGGCACCGGCAAGTCGGCCATGCTGGGGGTCGCGCGCGAGGCGTGGGAGCGCGAAGGCTATCAGGTGCGCGGCGCGGCCCTGTCGGGCATTGCCGCCGAAAATCTTGAGGGTGGTTCCGGCATCGCCTCGAGGACGATCGCCAGTCTCGAGCACGCATGGGGGCAGGGGCGCGAGCAGCTAGGCCCGCGTGATGTGCTCGTTATCGACGAGGCGGGCATGATCGGCTCGCGCCAGATGGAGCGGGTGCTGTCGGAGGCCGAACGTGCCGGCGCGAAGGTCGTTCTTGTCGGCGATCCCGAGCAGTTGCAGGCGATCGAGGCCGGGGCGGCGTTCCGCAGCCTTGCCGAGCGTCATGGCGCGGCCGAGATCACCGAAATTCGCCGGCAGCATGAGGACTGGCAACGGCAAGCGACGCGCGCGCTCGCCACAGGCCGCACGGGCGAAGCCATCCATGCTTATGAGAGCCAAGGCATGGTGCGCGCGGCCGACACGCGCGAGGCGGCGCGCGTTGAGCTAATGGATGGATGGGAGAGCGCCCGCCAGGCCGATCCGGACAAGAGCCGCATCATCCTCACCCATACCAATGCCGAGGTGCAGGAGCTGAACAGCGAAGCCCGCAGCCGTATGCGCGCCGCCGGCGAGCTGGGTGAGGAGGTGGGGCTATCGGTGGAGCGCGGCAGGCGCGATTTCGCGACCGGTGATCGGATCATGTTCTTCCGCAACGATCGTGGTCTTGGCGTGAAGAACGGATCGCTGGGCACGCTGGAGCGCGTCAGCGCCGAGGGCATGGCGGTGAAGATGGACGATGGCCGGAAGGTCGCGTTCGACCTCAAGGACTATGCCCATGTCGATCACGGCTATGCCGCCACCTTCCACAAGTCGCAGGGCGTGACGGTCGATCAGGCGCATGTGCTGGCGACACCGGGCATGGATCGGCACTCGGCCTATGTCGGCCTGTCGCGGCACCGCGACAGCGTGCAGCTCCACTATGGTCGCGACGATTTCACAGATCAGCGCCAGCTCACCCGCACCCTGTCGCGCGACCGGGGCAAGGACATGGCGGGCGATTATGCCGCCGCCCGTGACGGGCAGGCCCAGGCCCGCGCGTTCGCCGAGCGGCGCGAGATCCGCTTCCCGGAACTCGCGCGCGAGATCGCCGGGAAGGTGCGTGACAAGGCGAGGGGTATGTTCGCCGGGTTCAAGCCGAAACCGTCCTCGCCCGAGCTGGCGCGCGACGGCAAAGGGGGTCCGATTAACACCACCCCCGAGCGGGCACCGGCAGCGCCGAGCCAGGCCAGGGCGATCGAGCGCTATGCGCGCGCGCAGGCCGATATGGACCGAATGCGGGAGAAGGGCTTGCCCGTGCTCCCGCATCAGCAGCAGGCGCTGGCGAAGGCGGGCGACGCGCTCGACCAGGTGCGGCCCCATGCCGCCCGCGATTTGGCGTCCGCGTTCGAGCGCAACCCGGTGCTGGTGCGCGAAGCGGCCGAGGGCAAGGCCGGCGGCGCGGCGCGGGCGATGGCGCACGAGGCCCAGGTCCGCACCAATCCCGAGCTTCGCGCCGATCGGTTCGTGGAGCGCTGGCAGGGCATGGCGCGCGAGCGGGCCGAGCTTACGCGCAGCGGCGATCGTGAGGCCGCGCAGCGCACCGGCAAGAAGATGGAGAGCCTGGCCGGAACGCTGCACCGCGATCCCCAACTCGAATCCGTCTTGCGGCGGCGCGCGCCCGAGCTGGGGCTGGAAATGGGCCGGGATCGCCCGATCAGCCAGGAATTGACCCGTTCGCTGGAAATCGGCCGCGATCGAGGGTTGAGCCGATAAGGAGAGGCAATGGCGGACGAGGAATGGGAGGAAGGCGGCGACGCGGCGGCGGAAGCGTTCGAGCAGGTGCGCGTTGCGGTCGAGCAGCAGCGCGGCGAACTAGCGTTGATGCGCCGCGCCATCGAGGGACTGGCGGCCGAGCGCGCCAGCATCGACGTGCCGGATTATTCCGAGACGCTGGGGCATGTCGTCCAGGGGCTGGACGGCATCAACGGACGCCTGGACCAGGTTACGACGGCCATCGTGAAGTCGCCGGCGTTGGCGATGACGCCGGCGCAGGTTTCGGCGCAGATCAATCGAGCGGCGGCCGACCTTCGCAGCGCCGATCATGCCGCCCTCGCCACCGCCACCAACGAGATGAAACAGCAGGGACGCGAGCTGCGCACCGTCGTTCAATCGGCGCTGACGGCGCGGGATCAAAAGAACCGTCAACTATGGTTCGGGCTGGGCGGGTTGCTTATCGGCATCCTGCTCTGGTCCTTCCTGCCCGGTATGGTCGCGCGCGAGATCGCACCGGCGAGCTGGCAATGGCCCGAACGCATGGCGACGCGGGTCCTTGCCGAGACGACACCGTGGGATGCCGGGCAGCATCTTATGGCGAGCGCATCGCGGCCGAGCTGGGAGGCGATTGTCGCGGTCGACAGGTTGCTGCGCGACAATCGAGAAAAGATCGAAGGATGCCGGCAGACCGCAAGGAAGGCGGATCAGCCGGTGCGATGCACGATCCAAGTAGGAGCAGAGAAATAATGGTGCTTCCCTACCGCTCGACGCCCATATTCGATGAGGTGACATTGCCCGCTGCCCTGCGCTCCGAGCATCGCACCAAGGCCGGTGTGTGGGGCGTGATCCGGGTCATCGAAGGGAGATTGAAGCTCACCTATCTCGACCCTGCCTCGGAGGTGATCCTTACACCTGAGCGGCCAGGGCTTGTTCTACCGGAACAGCCGCATTTCGTCGAACCCCTCGGAGCCATGCGGATGCAGGTCGATTTCTACGATCAGCAGCCAAGCCTCTAGGGAGCAGCCATGCCTAAAGCAGCCCTGTCATTCCCGCTTCTTGCCATCCTCGCGCTTGGTGGTTGTGCGACGAGCGAACCGGCCTCCAATATCGGCCCGCCTCCCGCCGGGCAGTCGGAGCGAAGCGGCGAGATCACGCCTTGGGGGCTGACCTATGGCGCGGCGGTGATGACCTCCAAGGTCTACCCGCACCTGGCAGCGGCGGCCGATGCAAATGCTAATCTGTTCATCTCCCCAGTCAGCCTGTCGCAGGGCCTGGGGCTCGCCTATCTTGGCGCGCGGGGCGGCACACGCGAGGAGATCGGGCACGCGCTTGGCTGGGATTCGGCCCGCAACGTCCCTGCGCTCATCAAGTCCTACAATACGCAGCTCACCGACACCGGCGATGCCGATACCACGCTCGGCATCGCGAACGCGCTGTGGCTGGCGAAGGGATTGCCGATCCGGAACGAGTATGTCGCCGAGGCGCATGCCGGCTTCGGAGTGGCTCCGGAAACAGTCGATTATGCCGGAAACCCTGCCGAAGCAGCCGAGCGGATCAATGGCTGGGTTTCGCGCGAGACGAGGGGCAGGATTTCGCAGATCGTCTCTCCGAGCGGCTTCGGGGATGACACTGCCGCTGTGTTGACCAACGCGCTTTACTTCAAGGCGAAGTGGCAGGTGCCGTTCGAGGAGACGGAAACGCGGACCTTCACTCGTGGCGACGGCTCGCGCATCCCGATCACGATGATGAAGCGGATTGGCCGGTTCGACTATCGCGAGACCCGGGAAGGGCAGGCAATCGCGCTGCCTTATGGCGGCGATGGCTTCGTGATGGAGATTTTCCTGCCGCGTGACGCGGCGACCCTGCGCCGCTGGGAGCGTGAGCTGAAGGGTGTCGATTTCTTCGCCGGCGAGCAGGGCGGCAATGATCGTTTCGACCTGTCAGCGGAGCAGGCTCGCGAGATGCGTATCGTTCTGCCCCGCTTCGAAGCGAGGTTCGATGAGAGCGTGAAGGCAGCGCTGATCGCAGCGGGCATGTCAAGCGCCTTCGATCAGCAGCGTGCGGACCTGTCGGGGATCGCCAGCGGTGTGCGCCTCGCGATCGATGACGTGGCGCACGCGACCTTCCTGCGCATCGATGAGGAGGGCACCGAGGCGGCGGCGGCAACCGCAGTCAAGATCGTCGTGACCAGTGCGCGGATAGAGCCTCAGGTGCCGGAGATGGTGGTCGATCGTCCTTTCCTTGCCACCCTGCGAGACCGAAAGAGCGGCGCGGTGCTGTTTTTCGGGCGCATCGCCGATCCGACAGCGATTCCATAGGCGCACTCAGGCCATGCTCCGTTCAGCCGTGCGGGCGTAGCCTCCCGGTATGATGATGGTGTCGCTATCGCGAGCGATCGGAACGGCTCTGGCCGGTGCGGCGTTGAGTGCGTCCACGCCCGCCATGGCGTGCTCCTGCATCCTGCCCGACAATATCGAGGCAGCGGCGCGCGCGGCGTTCGCCAAAGCCGATCTTGTTGGTGAGTTGGAGATAGGGCGGGCGCCGGTGACGGCACCGCGCAGTTTCTGGTGCGGGTCGGACGGACGAGCGCGACTATGGTTCAGGCCCGGGCATAAGATCGAGCAGAGCCGCCCCGCGCGCGTTATCAGCGTCACAAAGGGCCGCGTCTCGGGACCAATCAGCATCCGTACCAATCCGATGATGAACATAGGTGGCCGGTGCGGGATGGCCGGGAATAGCTGCCAGGTTTCTCTCAGCCGAAGCGCCGTTCGGACCGGCCCCATGCTGTTTCGGCGTGTTGCGCCGGGCACCTATGAACCCTTGGACGTTTGCACCCAGTCGGCGTTCACCACCTGGCTCGAACAGCGCCAGAAGCATCGCGCAAGCCCGCAGACGCGGTAACGCTTCGAGGAACCATCGATTTCCTGAATCACCGGCTTGCCATTGATTCAGGAAAGTCGCCGGACTTGGAGAGGCTTATTTCGTAGGCTCCGCGCCATGAATGGCGCGAACCTGTCCCTGCCCGAGCCGATCGAATTGGTGGCGATCGACCCGGCGCGCAACATCCGCCGGCGTTACAGCATCACCGCAAGCCTCGATCTTTTCGGCATGATCGTTGTAGAAACCCGCTGGGGCCGGATCGGCGCACACGGCCAAGCCCAGCGGCACGCCTTCGCCGATCGCGCGGCGGCCGACCGCCACATTGCCGCGACCCTGCGGCGGCGCGGCACGGCCGAAACCCGGATCGGGGTGCCTTACGAGCTGGTGCCTACCGAGGTTTGAGCCGCCACCGCCACGTCGGCTGCTTGAAGAAACCGGCCGTGCTACGGCCAGCATGTTGCCGGCTCAAGCGGCGCATCCTCTCCTGGACGACAGCCCTGGCGACCATCGGCCGACCGTAGCGCTCCGCATTCTAGCTGGAAATGGTTCAGCGGGACAGGATGCCGGCGGTCCCTTGCACGTCTGGCGTTCGCCTGTGAGCGCTACGGCGGCGATAGTCATGGCGCGCGCGTGTCGAAATGGACGCTCTGGAAAAGCCTCGCGCCAGATTTTCTCGGCCATCGATGCAAGCTCCTGCGGCGTCGGCGGCCGAGCCTCACGAATGCACGCTATCAAGGCGCGCGGAAACAGGCGCTCCATCGTCTCTCTCCGATTGCGATATGGAAGCCCATAGCACGCGCGCAGCCCCGATCGACCGAGACGGGACGAAGCGGGCCTTGAAGCGGTCTGGCTGGCAACATCGGCGGCTCGCACCCCCTATATCTTGAGGGCAGGAGAGCCCTGCCCGGAGAATGAGATGCCGCCCGATGTGCCTGCCCGTGTTCCCTTGCCGATCGCCATGCCCGATGATGCGTTCGGAGCAGCGCTGATCGAGCAGGCGGCGGCGCTAAGCGCCTATGCGCGGCGACTGACTGGAGGCGGCGCCGATGCCGACGACCTTCTGCAGGACACCATGCTCCGGTGCTGGACCGCGCGCGCCAGCTTCGCGGCGGGAACAAGCCTCGCCGCCTGGGCGCGGACCGTGATGAAGAACAGCTTTCTCACCGGTCGCCGCCGCGCCCGCTTTCATGCCGACCTGCCCGAAGAGGCGCGCGACCGCATGCTACGGGTGGACGAGACCCAGAGCCTCGCCGTCTGGCTGCGGGATACGGATTGGGCGCTCAGCGAGCTTCCGCCCCACCAACGCGAGGCGGTGCTGCTGGCGAGCCAGGGCGTGTCCATCGAGGATGGCGCGGCGCAGCTCGGCATTGCCCCAGGCACATTCAAGAGCCGCATCGCACGCGGGCGGACTCGGCTGCGCGCCCTCATCGAGGAGCGATCGACGCCGCTGCTGGCCGACAGGACCGATCGCGATATGCACCCACCAGCGGCCAAGCGGCCCATCCACCTGCGGAAAAAACGGGACTGGCGGGGCGTCAAGATCGGCTGATCCCCGGTGTGCCTGTCGGCTTGTTGCTTTTCTTAACGGCTTGCGGGTAGCGTGCGCACACCTGCGGAGACGCGGGTGGAGGCGTGGAAACCTCCTGAAACACGAGCCGGTCGAGCTTCATCGACCGGGTGGCGGGCGCGCATGTCCAAGCCACCCGGCCAAAGGCGTCCGCGCCTGACGTGTTTCAGGTTTCCAACACCCGGTTCAGTGGCCGGCACGTCTCCGAAATGGGGCGTGCCGCCGGCTGCACAGGAACACTTGGGGCGGGAATGAGCTTGGAGAACCTTTTGACCGAGTAGGACATGCGTGAATAGTCATCTGCCTGTCGGCCGCTTCGCCGATCGTCTCCATTCCCTGCCGCGCGAACGCGCATGGTTCGCGGTCCTCCTCAGCGTCACGGCGCTGGCGCTGGCGGATGCACATTTTCCCCGGATAGGTCTTGCGCCGCTCTATATCCCGATCGTCTGCGCTGCTTGTTGGGCGCTGGGAAGCCGTGCTGGCTATCTGGTGGCGATCGTCGCGGCGGTCCTCGCCGTCGTGCCGCATCTCGCCGAACTTCCAGGGCTCTCCCCCGCCCTGCTCGGGGCAAGGATGGCCGTGCGCGCCGTCACCTATGGTTTCGTCGCCGCCATCGTTCTCAGCTTCCGCCGGTCCTTTGATCGGGAGCACCACCTGGCGGCGCGCGACCGCATGACCGATGCGCTCAACAAGGAGACGTTCCGCGAGCGCGTGATCCATCGTCTCGATCTAGCGGTGCCTGCCCGGCAATCCTTCCTGCTCGCGATCCTTGATCTCGATGATTTCAAGGGCATCAATAACCGCCACGGCCATGTTGCCGGCGACGAGGTGCTGCGCGCCTTCGCGCAGGGCGCACGGAAGGCCATCCGACGCGAGGACGATTTCGGCCGGATCGGCGGCGACGAGTTCGCCTTTTTGCTTCCCGTCCATTCGGCCGAGGAAGGGGTGTATTACGCTCGCTTGCTCCACAAGCGCCTGTCATCGGTTCTGGCCGACACGCCTCATCCGGTGACGTGCAGCATGGGCGCGCTGCTCATCTCGCCCGATACCCCGCGTGACGAACCCTCGTTGATGCATGCGGTCGATCAGCTCATGTACGCGGTCAAGCGCGCCGGGAAGAACGCCGTGGAGATCGGCCGCGCAATGACCGATCGAGGCCGGGACGCCCCTGTTCCGTCAAGGCTCCGGGTTCCCATCGAGGCATGTCTATGACGAATGACGACACAGCCCTCTCGCTTATGAGGATGGCATTGGCCCAACTGGATCGGACCGGCCGAGGCGCGACGGCCACCGCCGTCCATTTGCAAGCCGCGATCGACGCCGCGACCGGAGCCGGCCCGATGCAACCCGGCGAGCTGCTGGATGACGAGGGGGCGTTTCCTTTTGAGCCTCTCGCATCGCGTCAGTGAAGCAGCCCTGTTAGGCAGGGTTGAGCGCGCCAGAAAGCGCCCCGATCAGCAGCTCGCGCGAAGCGGGCTTGTGGCAGGTCGGGCGTGAGGCGTGGGCAGCCGGGATCATGCTGGCCGCACCCGTGGCGAAGATGAAGGGCACGCCGCGACGGTCCAGTTCGTCCGCGATCGGGAACGAGGTTTCGGAGCCAAGTTGCACATCGAGGCTGGCGACATGAGGCGACGAGTCCAGCGCCGTCAGGGCGTCCCGCACACAATCGAC
Organism: Novosphingobium panipatense; assembly: GCF_900182875.1. Lineage (NCBI taxonomy): Bacteria > Pseudomonadati > Pseudomonadota > Alphaproteobacteria > Sphingomonadales > Sphingomonadaceae > Novosphingobium > Novosphingobium panipatense. The sequence continues at coordinate 2,760 of NZ_FXUI01000022.1, read as the reverse complement.
AGGGCCGACAACTTCCGCGTCTGCTTCGGTTATTATCTCGACCAGCGTGGCCGCGACCCAATAATCATCTTCGACAACCAGCACGCGAAGGCCGCTGATCCCACCTTGTGTAGTCATGCCGCACCAAGCATTTACGCAGCCGTTCCACCGATCAGCGCAGCAACGCGCCGTCTGGCTCTGTGCTCCACGCGGACGTGCAAAATGTTCGTCCTGGGCTCCCGATTGCTCTAAGTAGCCGGGTAGGGGGCACGTAGAGTTATGGTCGATACTGAAACCCGGATTCGTGAGCTTGAGCATCGGTTCAGGAACATTCTCACTGTCGTTCGTTCCCTTGTCAGCCAGAGCTTGCAGGCGGCCGATTCGATCGAAGACGCCCGATCGACCATTGACGAGCGATTGGCGGCGCTGGGCAACGCGACCGAGCAGCTTCTATCCCACAACTGGCAGGCGGCGCCCCTGCCCGCGCTGGCGGAAAATGCGCTGGGCCACTTCACCCTCTACGCGGAGCGGCTTCGCCTCCACGGCCCCACGGTCACGATCGGCCCCAGGGCGGCGATGACGTTGACCCTCGCCTTTCACGAGCTGGCGACGAACGCGATCAAATATGGGTCCCTGTCCAATGAGGCGGGCACGATCGAGCTGACATGGAAGGTGCTGGATTCGGGCACCGAAGCCGAGCTTTGGATGCAATGGGCCGAACGGGGTGGCCCGCCAGTCGTCAGGCCCGAGCGGCGGGGCTTTGGGTCGCGGCTGATATGCACGGCCGTGAGCCGCAGCTTGCGCGGCCGTGCCGAGATGGAGTTCCCGCCTCGGGCGTCGTGTGGACCTTGCTCGCTCCTCTGGCTGCGGTCGAGCTATGATCGAATGCGGATATGGGATACCCCGACGCTAAGCCTTGGGTTCATCGCGCATGCCTGTCTCTCCGGCCCACGCTCCTTGCTCGATCGGGTCCCTCTCGCCACTTTGATCGTCTCTTTTGTCAGGGTCCTGAAATCCGGAGCACGTCTGTATGTCCAAACCGCTTTCCCCCGAAACAATGGCTTTGGTAAAAGCTACGGCGCCTGCGCTCCAGCAGCACGGCGTGGAGATTACCACGCGCATGTATCAGCGCCTGTTCGTCGATCCGGAGATCAAGGCGCTGTTTGACATGGCCGCGCACGAATCCGGCGCGCAGCCCAAGCGGCTCGCGGCGGCGATCCTCGCCTTTGCGCAGAATGTGGACAAGCTCGACGTGCTGAAACCCGCGATCGAGCGCATCGCCGCGCGCCATGTCGAGACCCATATCCAGCCCGAACATTATCCTGCGGTCGCCAACGCGCTGCTGCCGGCGATCCGCGACATATTGGGCGAGGCGGCAACCGATGAGATTCTGAACGCCTGGGGCGAAGCCTACTGGTTCCTGGCCGATATCCTTATCAACCGTGAGGCGCAGCTCTACCGGACTGAGGCGGCATGATCGCCGCATCGGGCCGCTCCTCCCGCTAGGACACTGACTCCTCAGCGCCCGCCAGCCCCATCACGGCGGTAAGGCACCGGCCTTCATTGGCCGAATGGACAGGCACAAGAGAGACGAACTCATCGCCATTCACTCCTGAACACCGTTAGCGAGCTTGACGAGCTTCATCTGCACCTTCTCAAGATCGGCAATGGCCTGATGATCTTCGATCGACCAACCCTCACCTTTTGGCCGTTTCGGCCCCTTTTGTAATCGACCGATGATTGAGGCGGCCTCGTAGACCTCCTGCACGCCGCCATGGCCGCCCAGATCAAGCCGGTGCGCGATTGTCGTGAGCCGATCCACGAAGTTCGTGCGGGCCGCCGGCCCGCTCTGGTGCGCAAGAGCGGCAGGCCCTGCCTATATTCTCTGGCTGACAGGTGCCGGAGTCCTGATCGCGCTCGTGGCATGGCTGCCGCTTGCGTTAAAACGATTGCCGCTGTCGCTACCGATCATCTGTATTGAGATCGGAGCCGCGATCCTCTCGTTGCCGGCTGCTGTGTCGCTGCGGCCTTTGCCGCTGGCTTACGCCGACATCACCCTTCGATCAAATCTCGGATGCGGGTAGCCAGCACATCCATTGCGAAGGGTTTGGTGAGGACGTGCATGCCAGGATCGAGATGGCCGTGGCTCAGCACTGCGTTCTCGGCATAGCCGGTGATGAACAAGACCTTGAGGTCAGGACTGAGGTGGTGCCGGTTTTCTGGACAGGGTGTTAAGCTACTCCCGACCTGATGGATTGGTACGGGAATGAAGACGACGAGGAAGCGCTACAGCGCCGATTTTAAGGCCAAGATCGCGCTGGAAGCGATCCGGGGCGATCTGACGCTGGCGGAACTGGCAGCCAAGCATGGTGTGCACCACACGATGATCGCGTCGTGGAAGCGGCAGGCCATCGACGGCATGGCAGGCACGTTCTCCGGGGCTGGCGATGTGGCCAAGGCCGTCAGCGAGAGCGAGGTGGAAAAGCTGCATGCCAAGATCGGGCAATTGGTCGTCGAGCGGGATTTTTTAGCGAAAGCCTTCGGTCGATGAGCGTGGACCGGAGGCGGGCGATGGTCGAATCTGCTCACCACTGCTTGTCGATCACGGCGCAGTGCCGCCTGCTGCGCATCAGCCGCTCGTCGTATTACTAGGGGAGCGGTGAGAGGATGGTCAAAAACGTACGCTCTCATGACTGCCATCCGAGACGCTGGCCGAGTTTACTCCTTCGCTGGCCTCGAGACCAGCGGTCGCATTGACCTTGGCGGGTGTGCCGCGGGCGC